>CAIUAS010000326.1 GCA_903897205.1 uncultured Gammaproteobacteria bacterium | reverse complement strand
TAATTATTTATATAGGAATACCATGTCTGCATATTCTGCTGAACACAATATACGCCCTGATTTTGATAAAGAATTATTAGCCATTGCTGATTACGTCATGGATTATTCCATTAAAAGTGACGAAGCTTACACCACCGCACGCTTGTGTTTAATGGATACTCTTGGTTGCGGCATGTTGGCCTTACGTTATCCCGAATGCACTAAATTACTTGGCCCTATTGTTCCTGGCACAACGGTATGCCACGGCGCGCGCGTACCTGGCACGCAATTTAAATTAGATCCGGTACAAGCGGCTTTTAATATTGGCGCTATTATTCGTTGGCTAGATTTTAACGACACTTGGTTAGCCGCCGAATGGGGACATCCTTCCGATAATTTAGGTGGAATCTTAGCGGTAGCGGATTATTTAAGTCGCGTTAGATTGTCGGAAGGAAAAAAACCTTTGTTAATGCAAGAGGTTTTAACCGCCATGATCAAAGCCCATGAAATTCAAGGTATCATGGCTTTAGAAAACAGCTTTAACCGTGTAGGTCTTGATCACGTAGTTTTAGTTAAATTGGCTTCTACTGCTATTGTCATGCATTTATTAGGCGGCAACAAACAAGCTATCGCTACCGCCTTATCTCAGGTTTGGGTTGATGGCCAAAGTTTACGTACTTACCGTCATGCGCCTAATACTGGCTCACGTAAATCATGGGCAGCCGGTGATGCGACTAGTCGTGCGGTAAGGCTAGCCTTAATTACACTAAAAGGTGAAATGGGTTGTCCCAGCGTATTAACCGCTAAAACGTGGGGATTTTACGATGTTTCCTTTAAAGAAAAGGCTTTTAAATTTCAGCGACCCTATGCAACCTACGTCATGGAAAATATCTTATTTAAAATTGCTTATCCTGCTGAATTTCATGCCCAAACCGCGGTCGAATGTGCGATTAAATTACATTCTCAAATTAAAAACCGCTTAGCTGATATCGAAAAAATCACCTTAACAACTCACGAATCTGCTATTCGCATTATTAATAAAACGGGGCCCCTTTATAATCCTGCCGATCGAGATCATTGTTTACAATACATGGTCGCTATTGGTTTAATTTTTGGTGAATTAACCGCTGATTATTATGAAGATAAATTAGCCAGTGATCCGCGTATCGATCAGTTGCGCGCAAAAATGCAAGTTAGTGAGAATAAACAATATAGTTTAGATTATCATGATCCGGACAAACGTTCGATTGCCAATGCAATTGAAATATATTTTAACGATGGCACCAAAACCGAAAAAGTGGTTATTGAATATCCGTTAGGCCACCGTCGTCGTCGCCAAGAAAGCATCCCTACATTATTAACTAAATTTGAATTTAATTTAGCAACCCGCTTTCCACGCAAACAAGTCGAAACCATTTTAAGTTTGTGTCAGGACCAGCAAAAACTAGCGCAAACTCCTGTTAATGAATTTATGGATTTATGGGTCATTTAGTTATGAATTTAAACTTTGAGAAATAACCACATGCTATTAACCGCTAAGGATTCTTGCTTGCTCGTTATCGACGTGCAAGAAAAATTAATTCCATTTATTCATGAGTCCGAAGCATTAATTGCTAACTGCCGCTGGATGATGCAAGTTGCACAGCAACTAAATATTCCCATTTTAATTTCCGAACAATATCCCAAAGGTTTAGGTAATACCGTAGCTGATTTGCGTGATTTAGTGCACGATGAAAAACATTTTATGGAGAAGCTGCATTTTTCTTGCACGGAAAATGCAAAATGCTTAGCTAAAATCCGTGCAACCAAACGCAAGCAAGTGGTGTTAATCGGTATTGAAACGCATGTTTGTGTTTTACAAACAGCT
The DNA here is from genome assembly GCA_903897205.1 of uncultured Gammaproteobacteria bacterium. Taxonomy (GTDB): domain Bacteria; phylum Pseudomonadota; class Gammaproteobacteria; order CAIUAS01; family CAIUAS01; genus CAIUAS01. The sequence continues at coordinate 2,436 of CAIUAS010000326.1, read as the reverse complement.
ATTGGTTTAAAAGAACAGAACAAAGAAGTATTTGTGGTGGCCGATGCAGTAGGTAACCGTCACCCTTACGATGCCACTCTAGCCATTGAAAGAATGCGCGCGTTAGGCATTCAGATCATTAGCAAAGAAATGGCGTTATTTGAATGGGCCTATCAAGCGGGCACTGAAACATTCAAACATTTAAGTCGAGAATTTTTGCGTTAAAGCAAGTTAATTAATTTACTGAACCAGCAAGGATCCTCATCATGCATCTCAAAAATATTTCAGCACTTGTCACTGGGGGCGGTTCTGGCATGGGCGCAGAGACTGCTCGCAAATTAGCAGAACAAGGCGCTAAAGTAGCGATTTTAGATATTAATTTAGCAAATGCTGAAAAAATTGCGCAGGAGATTAATGGCATCGCGGTGCAATGCGATGTAAGTGATGCAGCCAATGCGACCACGGCTATTGAACAAGTGAACCGCATTTTAGGGCCCGTACGAATTTGCGTTAACTGTGCAGGTATTGCACCAGCTAAGCGTATTGTTGGGCGCGAAGGTGCGATGCCATTAGATGATTTTCGTAAAGTCATTGATATTAATTTAATAGGGACTTTTAATATTATGCGATTGACAGCGACTCATATGAGTAAATTAGATGCCCTTAATGACTCGAATGAGCGTGGCGTTATAATTAATACGGCATCCGTTGCTGCCTTTGAAGGGCAGATTGGTCAAGCGGCATATAGCGCTTCTAAAGGAGGTATTGTCGCTTTAACCTTACCTGCTGCTCGCGAATTGGCACAGTTCGGTATTCGAGTAGTGACCATTGCGCCCGGCATTATGGAAACACCCCTGTTATCAACCTTACCAGAACAAGTACAAACTAGTTTAAAAACAATGGTTCCATTTCCAAAACGGCTGGGTAAAACTAGCGAATACGCCAAATTAGTTTTACACATCATTGATAACATCTACATTAATGGCGAAGTCATTCGCTTAGATGGCGCTATTAGAATGCCATAAACAAACAATTAATTAATACGAGCACAGCGACTGACCAAGTTCGGCCATCGTTATTAGATAACGAACCCACTCCTACTAATAAAAAATCAAAAATATGTTCCTGTGCTTTGATGTAATTTATATAAACACGGCTCGAGTTGTATTACGACATGGTTTCTATTATGCTTGTTTTATGCTGACTTAACTGATAAGCAGTAACTTTAATTTTTTTACTATTTAATACTTGTCGCCTAAAAATGTAACGCGCCGAGCAAAGGACTTGATCAATGAGACGGGTACCTAACACGCTATACTATCGCCAAATAATTACCTTATTTATTCTTATTATGGTCGATGAATTAGGCTTTTGGATATTATTGCCTGTTCTCGCACCGCTGGTTGCCTCCACTTCCAATAGCTTATTAGGCGCGCATACCAGTCAAACAATGCGCCACCTCTTATTTGGCATTCTTATGGCGACTACGCCTTTTTGCGCTATTATTAGCGCTCCCTTATTAGGTTTTATTTCCGATCAACTTGGCCGCAAAAAAGTATTAACTATTTGTTTGGCCGGCACGCTTTGCGGATTTGTGTTATACACTTTCAGTTTTTGGTACATGAGCTTAAGCTTATTATTTATCGCGCGAATGATTGTTGGCCTGACCACGGCAAGCCAAGGTATTGTGCAAGCAGCCATGACAGATTTAAGCGAAGGCAAACAAAAAGCCGTGAATATTTCAATGATTGCCTGCGCCATGACGTTGCCTTTAGTCATCGGCCCTTTATTAGGAGGTTATTTATCCGATGCTTCTTTACTTAGTTGGTTTAACCGTTCTACCCCTTTTATTTTTATCACGTTGTTATCTTTCATCAATTTATTAATGCTCTTGGTTGTCTTTAAAGAAACTTTGCCTAACAAAACCTCTCAAGTCGCCTTTAAAAATTATTTTCCGGCGCTTGCAAATGTTTTTCGGCAGCCTACCGTAAAACATTTATTAATGTGCTTCTTGCTAATGGAATTTGGTTGGAGCTTATATTTCCAGAGTATTCCCTTGTTATTAGCGCAAAAGTGGCATTTCATTAGTTCGCAATTAGGTCTTTTTAGTAGCTATATTGGCGCCTGTATGGCATTAGCCCTTATTTTTTTAACGCCCTTAGCAATACGCTGGCTTAGTCTTAAAAAAGTCGTATTAATTAATTTACTGCTAGTGAGCGCTGCCTTATCAATAGGTTTTATTGTGCCCATTGAAGCATTTTTATGGATTACCGCTATCCCCATCGCTATCGGGGTTGGTTTAAGTTACACGGGGTTAATCACCTTATTGTCTGATAATGTCACGCCTAACGCGCAAGGTTTATTAATGGGCTTAACAGATGCTTTACTTTATTTAGCTTTTGCCTGCACAGGATTTTTAGCTGGCATACTCACTATTTTTTCGACGAGCTTACCTTT
>CAIUAS010000325.1 GCA_903897205.1 uncultured Gammaproteobacteria bacterium | reverse complement strand
GGTTCTAATCCTTCAAGTTCTAGTAAATCTACTTAAAAACTCCCTAGACAGCGTTCGTACTGCAAGTAATGCGAAGCTAGGTTACCTAAATCAAAGCCGTAATGGTGAATGTTCTTTTGGAAATTTTGAAAGTAAATGGATAAGCAGGTGTCAATAGGGTCGCGCTTGGTATGGATAATTTTTGCATTCGGAAATAACAAGGCAATTAAGCCAACGTTTAAAAAATTATGCGGCATTTTATCGGTAATATGCAGTGGCTTATTATGCTTCCCAACAACCTTATGCAAGGTTTGTTCATACAGTGCAGCAATATCATGGGCTTGTTCCGCATTCATCTCAGCGATACATTCTGGGTATGGGGCCTTACTATTAAGCCTTAGTGGCACTGCTGTAGGGGATTGGCTCCAAAAAGGGACTTCACCCGCACCTATCACATCGGGGTGGCTAGAAATAATTTGTTCAGTAAGTGTAGTAGCAGAGCGTGGCATGCCAACAATGAATATCGGTAAGTTGCTTGCGCTGCCTAAGTGCAGGTGTTTTTTAAAAAAATTTTCATCAAATATTTCGATTAATTTTGAAGACCGTTCAATATCAGCCTCTCGGTTGTAGTGAAGGTCTTCATTTATTTGTAAATTGGCTGCAGTATAATGTTTAAAAGCTTGTTCGTAATTATTTTGATCATCAAAAATTTTGCCTAAAGAAAAATTAATACTTGCTTTACGTGCAAGATCTAAATCAGCATCTTCCTGCTCAATAATATTTAATAAATGTTCGGCTAAACCATCACCTACTTTCGATTTTTTTACCCAGGATTTTAATAAATAGCCTGTAGGTTGGTTGGGGTCAATTGCAATAATTTCATCGCATAATTTTATGGCATCGTCTAACTTACCCGTCTCTTGGTAAACTTGCTCTATACCAATCAATGAAGATATACGTTTGGGGTCTGTTTGTAAGGAAGCGTTAAATTTTATTAAAGCCGCGTCTGTATCGCCCATAGCAAAATATGTTTGTCCTAACTGGTCAAAAATATCCATATTTTGTGGGGAAAGTGTTTCTGCGCGCATGAAGCATTCAATGGCTTCATCGTGGCGCAGATTTTTAGCTAGGTAGGTGCCATATAAAATAAAGCCATCTAAATAATTAGGATCAATTTCGCAGGCACGATGATATTGGATACCTGCCTCATAATCTAAAGTGGCTTCTTCTAAAATTAGAGCAAAAATAACTCTGAATTCAGCATGTTTAGGTGCTAAACCTGTGGCATTTTCTAGACACTCTAAAGCACGTGGATAATCTTCTATATCAGCATATAGCATGCCCAGCACATGAAAAGCCTTAGCATTCACATTATCTAAATCGAGTGCCTGATGAAGGCACTTAATGGCCGCATCGTAGTTTTCCATTTTACGGTAAGCCATGCCGCAATGAATGTGTGAATCGACTAACCCACCATCAATTTTTATGGCGGCTTGGTAATGGTTAATTGCTTCATCATATTTATTTTGCTCGTAGAGGCTATTGGCTAAATTATGATGTGAATGAGCTAGTTGTGGGTTCGCTTTTAGTACATGCTTGAATCGTGCCGAAGCCTTTTCATGTTGCTTGCTGGCAGCGAATACAAAAGCTAATGCGTGATGCGCTTCAATAATATCCGGCCTCACTTTTATTACCTCTAGAAATGCTTTTTCTGCTTGGGCAAACAATCCTAACTGCAGGGCCTGCTGACCCTGCCTAAAAATTTCTGAAAGATAATCTAATTGTTTATGATTGTTTTGCTTCATATTGAATGGTGAATTAAGTTAAGTTTTATAATTTTAACGTCAAACTGAGATTTTGTAAGATATAAACGCCTACTTATATGATTGATCTAGGCTATATTTTATTGACTTAATCCCTGTATTTGCAATATAACAGTGACAGCTATTTGGGCGTGCATACTTATAGTTGATCATGGGTGCTGATTCCACAAATAAAAGTGGGTAGTTTCTAACGACTTATTCATCTATTGTTTACAATCAGATAAAATACTTCGAATTACACTGAAGAGCTAGTATCTATATGAATCTATATCCCGTCACCATAGTAGATAACTTTTATAATAATCCAGACGCCATTCGTAAGTTTGCCTTAGCGCAG
>CAIUAS010000324.1 GCA_903897205.1 uncultured Gammaproteobacteria bacterium | reverse complement strand
GCAGGCGATGATTAGGCCATTCTTTTAAATTTACATTAAAAGCGATCCCTTCTAATGGTTTATTATCAGATTCCAGGCTCATAATTAATTTTAAATGTTTACCACCAACCAGCCATTGCTGTAATAGGCGGAAGCGGCCATCAAAAATAGGTTCAGGAAAGGCTTGTCCCCAGGGGCCGGAGGTGCGTAATAATTCAGCTAAGTCTAGGCAAAAGTCTTGCTGTTCTAATTCACCATCACTATGAATCTCGTTGGCAATATTTTTTCCTGCTAACGCTTGTATTACTTCATCGGAAAACGCTTGGGCAAATAAAGTATAGTCTTTTTTAGCAATCGTCATGCCGGCCGCCATCGCGTGTCCACCGAATTTGACCAGTAAGCCAGGATGTTTTGCGGCAATAACTGTTAATAAATCCCGTATATGTAATCCAGGAATTGAACGGGCGGAGCCTTTTATTTCATGCTCATTGCCAGGCGCAAAAATGATAACGGGACGATGTAGGCGCTCTTTTAATCTTGATGCGAGCAGACCAATAACGCCTTGATGCCATTTTTCATCATATAGGCATAGACCTAAAGGAAGTTGCGTTGTTTGGGTTTCTAAAGCAGTGATTTTGCTTAATTCTGCATAAGCCTGTTGTTGCATTTCTTGCTCGATTAAGCGGCGTTCTTCATTTAATACGCTTAATTGCGTGGCGAGTTCATAGGCACGATTGGAGTCATCGGCAAGCAAACATTCTATTCCTAAGGTCATATCAGTTAGGCGGCCAGCAGCATTCAGGCGTGGCCCTACGCAAAAACCTAAGTCAATGGTGGTGGCTTGTTCGTGGTTACGTCCTGCTATTTTCAAGAGAGCTTGAATTCCTGGGCGCGCTTTACCTGCTCTAATACGTTGAATACCTTGATAAGCCAGAATTCGATTATTGTGATCCAGCGGAACGAGATCAGCAACCGTACCTAAAGCCACTAAATCCAATAATGCAGACATATTGGGTTCAGGCATTTCCTGGGTTTTAAACCAACCTAAATCACGTAAGTGAGCGCGCAATGCTAGCATGACATAAAAGATCACCCCTACTCCTGCTAGGCATTTACTTGGAAAGGCATCACCTGTTTGGCAAGGATTTACTATGGCGTCTGCAATAGGTAAATCAGCGCAGGGTAAATGATGATCGGTAATAACCACTTTAATTCCAGCGGCTTTTGCTGCAGCAACACCGGCGTGATTAGCGATGCCATTATCCACGGTAATAATAATATCTGGAGTTAAATTAGCGGCTGTTTTTACAATTTCAGGTGTAATGCCGTAGCCGTATTCGAATCGATTAGGTACTAAATAATGAACATGTTTAGCGCCTAATAAACGCAAAGCAGCAACCGCTAAGGTGGTGCTGGTAGCGCCATCGGCATCAAAATCACCTATTATTAAAATTCTTTGCTGTTCTAAAATCGCTTGACTAAGGTATTGACAGGCATTTTCTATTCCTAAGAGAGATTGATACGCTAACAAATGCGTTAATCCGTATTCTAATTCTTGATCGGATTTTATCCCTCGGGCTAAATAAATGCGCCGCATAATAGGATGCGATTGCCTAGATAATTCTGGCGATAACTCGGGTAATAAGCGACGTGTTATTTTTTTCTTCATAGGTTGTTTTTTACATGCTGTTTTGCTAACACCAAAAATACCAAATATTTTT
>CAIUAS010000323.1 GCA_903897205.1 uncultured Gammaproteobacteria bacterium | reverse complement strand
TGTGGTTTAATTCATTATTTAATTCAGGGTGCGCTTTAGCAAATTTTTGCCAGCTCTCTTCAGGATGATTGACCAAATATTGCGCTCCTAATTCTAAGGCGGTTAAGAATTTAGGAAGGCGCGGATCGTTTAATGCGCTTTTATTAGCAATAATAACTAGCTCATCATAAGGAGGCATGCCGTTTTCTTCGACATAAAATGCTTTTGCAGGTTTGCCAGCTAATTGCATTTCAAGTAGTTCAAAATTGCGCATGATGCCTGTGACAGCATCAATCTTTCCGGCCAGCAACGCTTGAACTAAATTATATTTTACATTAATTAATTTGACATCATTTAGCGTTAAGCCATTTTTACCTAGCATTACAGCGAGCGCTGTTTTATCGATTGCTCCTGAGCTATAGCCTATAGTTTTTCCTTTTAAATCTGCTATTGAGTTGATCCCGCTGTTATTTACAACGGCGAGGCAATTAAGTGGTGTGCTGATAAGTGTAGCGATGCGGACTAAAGGTAATCCTTGGCTAACTTGTTCAACCAATTGAGGTTGATAAGTAATAGCTAAATCCGCCTTGCCGGCCGCTACCAATTTTGGTGGATCGTTGGGATCGGCGGGGTTAATGATATTAACGGAAATGCCTTCTTGTTGAAAAAAACCTTGTTGCTGCGCAACGAAAATGGGCGCGTGATCGGGGTTGGCAAACCAATCTAAAATTAAAGTGAGTGGTTTATTGGATTGGGTATTAGCCCAGGCGCAATTAAATAAACAGAGTAAAATAACGAAGGTTAATAATTTACTACAAGTTTTTAACATAAAAATTCCTTTAATTTTCTTTTTGCCAATAAATAAAATATTTTAATAATTTATCGATGCTGAAATATAAAACTAAGCTAAGAAATACCAGAACTATTAAGGTGGCAAACATTAAATCAATTTGCATGCGTGCGTTGGCATTTAACATTAAAAATCCTAAACCATGGCTAGCGCCAACCCATTCACCAATAATGGCGCCAATCGGCGCTGTTGCTGTTGCAACGCGTAAGCCAGAAGCAAAGTGAGGCAAAGCCGCTGGAATGCGAATGCACCATAATGTTCGCCAAGTAGAAGCCCCCATAATATTCGCTAAATCTAACCAATTACTATCTGTGCGGCGTAAGCCATCGAAAAAAGCGCTTGCAACAGGAAAAAATAACATCAACATGATCGTAACGATTTTAGAGGCGATGCCATAACCAAACCAAATAACTAATAACGGAGCGATAGCAAAAGTCGGCAGCGCTTGACTTACTATTAATAAAGGCAGCAACCAAGATTTTAAAGGACGAAAAAATGTCATCATTAATGCGAGGCTACTGCCTAATAAAGTCCCCAAAAATAATCCTATTAAAGTCTCTAAAATAGTGGAAAGTGATTCTTGGGCAATTAAATTAACGTTGGTATATAAGGCAGCGAATACTTGAATAGGGGAGGGTAAAATATAAGCAGGCAATTGAAAGATAATTACTGATAATTGCCATACGAGCAAAAAGCTTAGGGTAATGATGATGCCGCGAAGAAAAATCATAGGCTTTTCTCGTTAGCGTGAGTTAATTGTTGTAGCAAAATACCTTGTTGTTGTAATAAAAAAGGATCAGTTAAATCCCGGGGCGGCTTATTATTTAATAAGCTCGGTTCGGAAAGTTTAGCGGGTTGACCAGCCATAATAATAATTTGATGTCCTAAGCGTAAAGCTTCTAATGGATCATGAGTAATTAATAAAACGGTTTTATTTTTGATGAGGGTTGCTGTTAATTCTTGTAATTGTAAGCGCGTTATTGTGTCTAATGCAGAGAAGGGTTCGTCCATTAGTAATATGGGTTTGTCTTCAAGTAAGGTGCGAGCAAGTGCGACACGTTGGCGCATACCGCCCGATAATTCATGGGGATATTTATTAAATGCTTTGCTTAAGCCAACTTTGTTAAGTAATAACTCTGCTTGTTGTCGGATAGTATGGCTTTGTTGTTTTCTAAGGCGATAACCTAATAAGGTATTTTCAAGACACGTTAACCAGGGCAGTAATAAATCGGTTTGAGCAAGATAACTGATGCGATGTGTAAGGGGCAAACCATCGCTCGTAATTATTTCAGCGGCTTGTTGCGTTTTTGTATCAACAGGTAAATTTGCCAGTAAACGCAATAAACTGGTTTTGCCAATTCCACTAGGGCCTAATAAACAGGTTGTTTTACTGGCGGGCAAATAGCAATTTAATTGATCGAATAATAAATGATTTTTATAACGCAAATAAGCGTTTTTTATCGTAATAGCAGGTGCATGCATCATGAACACTTTTCCTACGCCGGTATTAACCGAATCAGGTGCTAGGGTCGTTTTGCATTTAATATAAATGCAAAAAACCTCTCAGCCTATTGTTGGCTCCCCTAAGTGATGGCTTACTATACGATTTGTTTTAATTGAAAGCAATTTTTGTTGAAAGATTAGTTATTGCTGTGGAAGCAGCGCGAAAGTTGAGCAGGTTGATAAATTTTTTAATTCCTTCACCCGTGTGTGAGTGAAGGAATGCTTAATTAAGAATTGAGTAAACGTTTTAATCGAGGTGTACACATTAATAGCACTAGGCTAATTATAATTCCTATACAGGTTAATTGATAAAAAACATGACTGTAAATATGGGCGATCATTCCTGTGTTAGTAATGCTGGTAGGTATACTCGTTAATTTTGCGATGTAATCACCAATGGCAAACGCAATAGTGAAGGATAAAAACCAGACTCCCATCATCATACCGGTTAAATTAGCAGGCGCTAGGGTGGTAATTAAAGAAAGCCCAATGGGCGAGAGGCATAATTCTCCGCAGGTTTGAAAAAAATAACTGAGAATAGACCAACCAACTGGCATTAATCCTTTGGCATTTAAGAAATGTGTGCCAACTGCTAATGTTAAAAAGAATAAGCTCGTAAAAATAATTCCCAATGCAAATTTGGTGGGGCCCGAAGGTTGCTTGCTCCATAGTTTTAGCCAGGTTACTGCAAAAATTGGGGACATAACGAGAATAAAAAAGGCTTCTACGGAAGTAAACATTGAGGCAGGAATTTCATGTCCCAGGATTACACGATCGAGCACTCGGTCATTAAATAAAGTGACCGAAGAAAACATCTGAAAATAAAGCGCCCAATATAATATAGAAAATATTATTAATATAACTAGCACTAACAGTTTGTTACGTTGTTGACCTTTATTACGAAAAGTAACTAATAAGACCGTTAAAGTGATAAGAATGCTAAAAACTAATAAAAATTTATTGACTATATTGGCGTGATGAAGCAAAACCGTGATGATGGCGAAGGCCGCAACAATACCTGCATAGGCTAAGAGTTGTCGAGATAGTCCTAAGAAAACTGGTGTTTTTAAAAAGGCAGGGTCGGGTGGTAAGCCGCGATTGCCTAAACGCTTAAAGCCAACGAAAGCGAGTATTAATCCTATTAAAATACCAATACCTGCCGTACCAAAACCGAAGCCCCAGCCATAGGTATTAGCAACCCAGGTTGAGATGATAGGCGCTAAGAAGGAGCCTATATTGATTCCCATATAAAATATAGTAAAGCCACTATCACGGCGCGGGTCATTTTCTTCATAGAGCGTCCCAACTAAACTGGATACACAGCCTTTGAAGAAACCATTGCCGCATATCAGTAACGCTAAAGCGGGGTAAAATAGATTATGGTTCGCAGTAGAAAGAGTAAAATAACCAATAGCATATAAGATGCCGCCTAAGATAATGGCGTGCCTAAATCCAAGCAGGCGATCGGCGAGATAACCACCAATGACGGGAGTTGCATAAATAAGGGCTGAAAATGCGCTATAAATATCGTAGGCTTGGGAATCTGGTAATTGCCAAGCTTTTGTTAAAAACAGCACGATTAGAGCTTGTATGGTATAAAAACCATAACGTTCCCATAGCTCTACAAAAAACAGGTTATAAAGCCCTGTTGGTTGTTTTCTAATGCTAATAGCTGCAGACATCCTATCTTACCTCGTTTGATTGGAGTGGCGAGTATTGTCATGAAGCCTATAACAGAAAGCAAGTTTTTAAAAAAAATATTACTTAAAACTAAATATAGCTTGGTTATCAATCAGCTTATCTTCCTCTATAATGAGCTCCTTTTGCTACTTAATGAATGAGACTTACATGCAAACAACTATTATTTATCCTGGCACTTTTGATCCTATCACGAAAGGGCATACCGATTTGATAGAGCGTGCAGCACGCTTATTTGAACGTGTTATAGTGGCTGTTGCTGCCAGTACCGGTAAGTCACCTCTCTTTAGCCACGTAGAACGCATTGAGTTAGTCAAGCAAGTCTTAGCTCAATTTCCAAATGTTGAAGTCGTTGGGTTTCATGGGTTGCTAATTGATTTTGCTCAACGGCAAAACGTATCTGTTATTTTGCGCGGTTTACGTGCGGTTTCTGATTTTGAATATGAATTTCAATTAGCTAGCATGAATCGCCGTATTTTACCTAGTTTAGAAACCTTATTTTTAACGCCTGGGGAACAATACGCATTTATCTCGGCGAATTTAGTGCGTGAAATTGCTGCTTTAGGTGGTGATGTATCACAATTTGTTCATGAAGTCGTTGTGAAAGCGTTGACGGAGCGTTTGCAGCAAGCGGGAGGTGAATAATGGCATTATTAATTACTGATGATTGTATTAATTGCGATGTCTGTGAACCTGAGTGTCCTAATCAGGCTATTTCGCAAGGTGAAATGATTTATGAAATTAATTCGAATCGATGCACAGAATGTATCGGTCATTTTGCGCAGCCGCAGTGTATTGAAGTGTGTCCGGTTGCTTGCATTATTGTTAATCCTGCGCATCAAGAAACAACTGAACAATTATTGGAAAAATATCAGCAGTTGCAAAAAGAAAATTAAAATACATAACTATTTTTGGCACTGTGGACAATAAACGGTGGTGCGTTGCCCCAAACGAATTTCAACTAAAATAGCGTTACATTGCAAACAGCTTAAACCTGCGCGTCCATAAACTTTTAATAATTGTTTGAAGTAACCAGGTTTGCCGTCGCTTCCTGAAAAATTACGTAGCGTAGTTCCGCCAATTTTAATCGCATTAGCTAGAATGATTTTGATGTTATCGGCTAAGTGGTGATAACGAGCGACCTTAATTTTTCCGGCTTTTTCTTGCGGGTGCAGCCCGGTGTAAAACAGCGCTTCATTCGCATAAATATTACCAACGCCAACAACCATTTGGCTATCCATAATAAAATTTTTGATAGGCGTAGAGCGTTTTCGTGATTGTGCAAATAAATAATCACCGTCAAAGGCACTGGATAACGGTTCAGGGCCGAGATGTTTTAATAAAGGGTGGTTTTCTGGAGCGTCTTGGGTCCATAAAACGCAGCCAAAGCGGCGCGGATCATTAAATCTAAGGCAGATTTTGTTATTAAAAATAAAATCGATATGATCATGTTTGTTTGGTAAAACTTCGCTTGGAAGTATCCGTAAACTTCCTGACATGCCAAGATGCAGAATGAGCGTGCCTAACGCTGTTTTTAATAATAAATATTTAGCGCGTCGAGTTACTTCTTTAATTTTCTGATCGATTAAAACAGAAGTAATTTCTGGCGGAATTGGCCAACGTAAGCGTGGTTGCCTTATGATAACCTGCGTGATGATTTGCTGATCGATATGTGGTTTGATACCAAGACGAGTCGTTTCAACTTCTGGCAATTCTGGCATGTTTTTGTTTACTCTTACAGAGAAGTTATTTTAAGCTATACTTTCAGTAGATTTTAGCTGGCGCAATAAAAACGCAAAACCTCAACGGATTTGGTATTTTGGTATATTTTAACAAATAAGGAGCTATACATGAATTTTTTGCAAAAACTTAAAATGAATTCGCTGCGTAAAAAAGTGCAGCGTACCCATGAGCTGCGAGAACAGCGTAATAAAAATGAAGATGTTCAAAATGAAATAAATGCTCAAATTCAATTAGCTGAATTTTATGATAAACATCATTTTGACAAGAAGTTGCCGCATGCTGAAAGATATGCGCTAGAATGTTATCGCTTAAATGCTGCTTTAGGTGATGCTAAATCACAGTATATTTGCGGCCAGCGGTTATTAGAGCAGGGTAAGTTTTGGGGGGCTTGGGCGCACAATCCTATTTATGGCGCTAGTATCCATGAGCGTTATGCTAATCTTTTTTTTGAGGAAGCATTCTCTTATTTGCGCGCGGCTGAGTCACAGGATTATCCATTGGCGAAGCGATTATTAGGATTGGCGCATATTCATGGTTGGGGAGTGGAGCCTAATACTAATCAAGGGTTTAAATTGGTGTTAGACAGTATTGAATTAGAAAAAGCCTGGGATAGAGCGACCAAAATTCTTGAAGAACTCAAATTAAATTCGCCCGCGTTTTTTGCCGCTTTACGTTCTTATCAAGGTAGCGCAAGTTAACGGTCGGTGTTCTTGGCGCCAAAAAACGGTTAACTTTTGAACAAAGTATGTTAGAATAATGCTCTAAGCTATTTTAAATATTATTAATCAATAAGTTATATTTTATTAAGGAGGCCAAGAGCGTATGGCAAAGCTCACTTTAGGGGCTGTTTTTTTAGGTTTAGCTCATGTTTTTTCAGGTGCACATCCGACCCAACAAACGGTTGAATCCCAACAACCGGTTGCTAGCACGCCAAACAGTATTAATTCATCTAGTAATATTGATACTTTGGCGACAACCTTAAGCACAAAAGCACAAAATTTAGATCCTCAAGTTGCTAAACTTGGCTTAATTGCTTATAGCAAAGCACATGCACAAGGCTTTGATCCGCAGCAAGTGCTTACGATAGTTGATTATTCCAAACCTTCTACTGAAACTCGTATGTGGGTATTTGATTTAAAAACGCAAGCGCTATTGTTTCAAAATCTTGTCGCGCATGGTAAAGATAGCGGCAATGATGTTCCCACTTCTTTTTCAGATTTTCCTTCTAGTCATAAATCTAGTTTAGGTTTGTTTGTGACTGAGCAACCTTATATTGGTCATCATGGCTATTCACTTCGCTTGGCGGGGTTAGAAAAAGGTTTTAATGATATGGCGGCGGCTCGTGATATTGTGGTGCATGCAGCTAATTATGTAAGTGAACAATTTGCTGCGGTTCATGGTCAATTAGGACGTAGTTGGGGGTGTTTTGCTGTTAATCCTAAAGTAGCAACGCCTATTATTAATAGCATTAAAGATGGTACTTTGTTGTTTGCTTATTATCCTGATCATAATTGGTTAAATCATTCTAGTTATCTTACTTAATAAGGTGGTTAAATAAAAAAGGCGCTTATTAAGCGCCTTTTTTACAAAAAATAATTAATGCCTAAATTGATACTTGAATGCTAGCGCTAATATTTTGTGAGCGGCTACCTTCTTTGTATAGGGTGGTGTTATATCCCAGGCTCAAATTAACGTTTTTAACGAGATTAGTTGAGATACCAATATTGGCAAGACCAAAATCACCATTCGGCGCTGATACTGGAATGGTAAAGTGGCTGCCTGGTAAGCTTACTAAGCCAGCGCCCACGTTACGAACAGCGGTTATCCACTGATGGTTATAGGTTAGTTGCGCGAAAGGCATTAATTGAATGTTTTTAACTTGCATGATGTAATTAAACATCCAGCCAAAACCTGTCGTTAGCGAATTATTATTTTGGCTGTCAAAATTTTCCGCAATACCGCCGATGCTGCCTTTTTCTGCATAAGCATCGACACGAATATTTTGATAATCGACATTAACCAGTGGTCCGGTTTGTAAATTATTTCGGTTGATAAGATTGTAACCGGTCACTAAATCGGCACCGAATTGTAAACCGTTGGTTTCACCGTGGGTTAAATTTTGGCTGGGCCCGATTGGAATATTACGGGTGAAGTTATTAAAATTAATTACGCCAAGATTTACAATGCCATCAGTGTAAAATTTATTGTATTGATAGCCGCCAAATAGTGATGTTATATTTTCCGCTATGTCGAAGCCACCGATTTTTTTACCAAGATCAACGGGGCCATATGAATGTGCAAAGGCAGCACCTGCAATTAAATTATTATTTATACGATGCACAATACCTGCAGTAAAATCAGTATTATGTGCGTCAAATCCTGAGCCTTGTGTGCCTTGGCTATCTTGTTTGTAAGGAGAATAACTTGCGCTCGCAAAGAAAGTAGTTTGCGCAGTCGCAAGTTTTGTCATATTGCTGCGAACATTAAAGAGTTGATTTTCAATATTGAAATTTTGTGCATCCATCACGCTAAAGGGCGCTTCGGCTAGAATCGCAGCGCGAGTAGGGCCTTCAATAACAGAATAAGCATAATCGGCTATCATTTGATGGCCAGCGCCTGTTGGGTGTTCATCTAAGTTGGGGTCTGCACCGGTGGGGGTATAGAATAAATCGTTAGCATTGGCTAAACCAAAATGGTGTGGATCATCTAGTAGATCATTAAATAAGCTATAAATATCAACTTGAATGACATCAAAACCATCGGCATTTAATGCAGATGCCAGCGTTTGATTGTATGCCCAACTAACTTGAGAAAGTACACCAGAGATATAAGCTCCTTTGCTTTCTCCTAATGGGGTCCTGCCTAAATCAGGCAAATTAAATACCATAATGTATTTAGCGCCGGCATTATGTAGCCCTTCTACGATGGTATTTGTGTTACCTGTACCAATAGCAATAATTTCTTGAGGGGTTTCGCCGAATTGCAATCCGACATTAATGTCATTTGCGCCTGCCCAGATAGAATATAACGCATTTGAATCAACCCGTTTGCCAGTGCTTGCAAGGTAATTATTAAATTGCGCAACAACAAAACCTGTAAGCGCTCCTGCATAAGCATAATCATTTCCACCATTATTTGAAGGTGTTGCGCTATTATCAAACTTATTTGCAAAATAATTCGCCCAGGTTGAACCGCCGCTTGTAATGGGGGCATGCTCTGCTTGGTTGTTCCCCATGTCAGATAAACTATCACCAAAAAAGTAAAAGTTATCAAAGAGTGATTTAGCGGAAGCAACTGAACTAATTCCTAATGCTAATATTAAGGCAGTTGTTAAACGCAAAGGAGCTTTTTTCATATAGAGAGTTACCTTTGAAGTAATTGTTCCAAAATATGTTGATAAATAAGGGCCAGTTTTTCGATATCTGCAACAGCAACGCATTCATCAATTTGATGGATAGTGCGATTGCATAATCCTAATTCAACAACTTGACTTCCCGTTGGTGCAATAAAGCGTCCATCGGACGTTCCACCGTTGGTAGATAAAGTCGGTTGGATTCCTGTTATCTTTTTAATGGCACGACAGCTTGCCTGAACCAGTTCACCTTTTTGAGTGAGGAAAGGCAGTCCAGAATGCCGCCAGGCGACATCATACTGGATTTTATGTTTCTGCAAAACAATTTCGAGTTTGTTCTGTAATTGTTGTGCGGTTAATTCAGGCGAGTAGCGAAAATTAAAATCAACCTGAAGCTGGCCAGGAATCACATTGCTTGCGCCGGTGCCCGCTTGAATATTAGAAATTTGAAAACAGGTAGGTTCAAAATATATATTGCCTTCATCCCAACGAATATGCGTTAGCTCTGTTAATAGAGGCATTGCTTGATGAATTGGATTATCTGCTAATTGCGGATAAGCAATATGGCCTTGCTTGCCATAAATAGTTAAATGGCCTGAGAGTGAACCTCGACGGCCTATTTTTAGCGTGTCACCTAATTGAATGCTGCTAGATGGTTCGCCTACGATACACCAGTCAATCAATTCTTTGCGTTGCTGCAAATGCTGTATTACTTTGGCAGTGCCATCGATTGCATTGCCTTCTTCATCACTGGTGATTAACCATGCGATAGAACCGCTATGATTAGGGTATTGCTGGATAAATCTTTCACAGGCAACTAGCATAGCAGCTAGATTACTTTTCATATCGGCTGCGCCACGTCCATATAAATAACCATTTCGAATGGTTGGCTGAAATGGGGGGGAGCTCCATTGCTCGGCGGGGCCTGTTGGAACCACATCAGTGTGTCCTGCGAACGCTAGAACGGGTCCTTTATGGCCTCGGCGCGCCCAAAAATTATTGACATCATTAAAAGGTAATGCTTCGATAGAAAAACCAAGAGGTTGCAAATGTTGCATTAATAATTTTTGGCAACCTTCATCTTTAGGAGTAATGGAGGGCAGGCTTATAAGTTGTTTGGTGATTTCTAGTGGATCTAACATGGATGATTTTGACCGGTAGTACTATTTAGATTGCAACAATTTAAAGTGGCTAACTTCATAAAGCCATTTGAATTTAAAAACCGAAAAATTATCCTTAATAATGTTTCAATTAGCAAATGTTTTAATAGGAAATTGTTCAATCTATGTCTATTCAACTTGGCAAAATAAAAAATCATATCGTTTTATCGAATACCATGTATAATGGCCGCGATTAGATAATTCACCCCTTGGGATTAACTATGCTAACCTCATTATATTTTGTATATTTAGTTATTGCCCTCGCATTTTTATTCGATTTCATTAATGGCTTTCATGATGCCGCTAATTCGGTTGCAACGATTATTTCTACGGGAATATTAAAACCTATTTGGGCAGTTGTCTGGGCCGCATTTTTTAATTTCATTGCATTTTTAATTTTTCATTTGACGGTGGCTAATACGGTTGGAACAGGTTTGGTGTCGCCAGAAATAATTACGCCTTATTTGATTTTTGCAGCATTAACCGGTGCAATTATTTGGAATTTATTCACTTGGTACTTTGGCTTGCCATCGAGTTCTTCGCACGCTTTAATTGGTGGCTTAGTAGGTGCGGCGGTTGTTAAAGGCGGTTTAAAAGTACTTAACTTTGCCGGCTTAACTAAAGTCGCTGCCTCAATCGTGTTGTCGCCTATTTTAGGCATGATTCTTTGTTTAATCTTAATGAGTTTAGTCAATCAACTATATCGTTATTTTACAAGTGAAGCACTTAACCGTTGGTTTGGCCGCATTCAATTTATTTCCGCTGGTATGCTAAGTTTAGGGCATGGTGGTAATGACGCGCAGAAAACAATGGGTGTTATTGCAGTATTACTTTTTTCAACAGGGCTTACTGGCCATCATTTTTATGTTCCGCAATGGGTGGTAATTTCTTGTAATTTAGTAATGGCTTTGGGGACATTAATAGGCGGTTGGCGTATTGTAGATACCTTAGGAAATAAGATTACTAAATTAACGCCGATGAGTGGTAGTTGCGCTGAAGCGGGTGCAGCGTTAACGTTATTTTTGGCAAATGATTTAGGTGTACCTGTATCAACCACGCATACCGTTACCGGTGCTATCGCTGGAGTTGGTGTTTCTAAAGGCTTTTTTACTTCACAAAAAGAAATTATCAAACGAATTGTATGGGCATGGTTATTAACTATTCCTGCAGCGGCTTTAATTTCAGGTGCTATTACTTTGATTCCAAAAATGCATTAGACTTCTCACTCTAATTTAAGTTAATGAGTTAAATCAGCAGCTCGTAATAATTCGTTAATGCTGGTTTTACTACGAGTTTTTTCATCGACTTGTTTCACAATAACCGCGCAATACAAACTATACTTACCATTTTTCGCGGGTAAACTTCCAGGTACTATCACCGAGCCGGCAGGCACGCGGCCATAAATAATTTCATCAGTTTCACGGTTATAAATCGGCGTGCTTTGACCAATATAAACTCCCATAGATATCACTGAATTTTCTTCGACGATAACGCCTTCAACAATTTCTGAACGTGCGCCAATAAAACAATTATCTTCAATAATAGTGGGATTTGCTTGTAATGGTTCTAATACACCACCAATACCTACACCGCCTGAAAGATGCACATTTTTACCTATTTGCGCACAAGAACCTACCGTTGCCCAGGTGTCAACCATGGTGCCATTTTCTATATAGGCGCCAATATTGACGTATGAAGGCATTATTACTGTATTAGGTGCGATATAGGCGCCTTTACGAATGCAAGCAGGCGGAACAATTCTTGCGCCTTGTTGATTAAAATCGTCCTGTGAAAATTCAGTATATTTAAGAGGAACTTTATCAAAGTAATGCGTAAAACTACCGGCTATTTTCTGATTTTCTTCAATGCGAAAAAATAATAATACAGCTTGCTTAATCCATTGATTAACGAGCCACGTATTATTTGATTTTTCTGCTACTCTTAATTTACCGGTATCGAGTAAATTAATGACCTCTAAAATTGCATCCTTAATTTCTTTACCGACATTTGCCGGCGTTATTTTAGTGCGATTTTCATAAGCATTTTCAATAATCGTTTGTAAATTCATTTAGCATTTCCTACTACAGTTAAACTAAGTTTCACTCACTACCTGTTTTTTGGTAGCTAGTATTGTATAAACCGTGGGGACTACAAATAAGGTTAATACCGTACCAAAGGCCATACCGCCAAACACGGTCCAACCTAATTGGCTACGTGAAACAGCGCCAGCGCCTTGCGTCATCACTAAGGGCAAGGCACCTAATAACATCGCGCCGGTTGTCATTAAAATAGGGCGTAAGCGCAAAGCGGCGGCCTCTAAAATAGCTTCCTTAATTGTGCGACCTTTTTCTTGTAATTGATTGGCAAATTCTACCATTAAGATCCCATGCTTACTAATTAAGCCAATTAATGTAATTAAACCAATTTGAGTATAAACATTTAACGTGGCGCCCACTAAATGTAAAGTTAATAGAGCACCAGTTAATGACAAAGGTACGCTGATCATTACAATCAAAGGATCACGAAAACTTTCAAACTGTGCTGCTAAAATTAAGAAAATGAAAATAATGGCAAATGAGAACGTGGTTCCCATGGAGCCACTCGATGCAATAAATTGGCGGGATTGGCCAGCGAAATCATATTCAATATTGCTAGGTAAATTTTTCTCCGCTGTCTTTTCTAAAAATTGTAATGCCTGGCCTACCGTATAGTTTGGTGCAAGGTTGGCGGTGATGGTTGCAGCGCGAATTTGTTGAAAATGGTTTAAGCTTTGGGGCGCTGCTTCTGATTTAATTTGCACTAAATTAGATAATGGAATTAAGCCACCGTTTACCGTGCGCACATTTAAGTTAGCTAACTCTTGCGGATTCATCATGTATTCCGGATAAAGTTCTGGAATAACATTATAACCACGACCGCGCATCTCAAAATGGGTGGTCGTTGGTTGCCCCATGAAAATATTTAAAGAATCACCGATGTCACTCATGGATATTCCAAGCGCATTTGCTTTGCTTCTATCAATATTAAGATCAATTTGTGGTTTATCTAGTTTTAAATCCACATCAAGGTTTAGTAAATTAGGATTTTTCTTAGCTAATGCAATTAATTCTTGCGCTGCTTTATTTAAGTTCGCATAAGAGTCTGTCGTTTTAAGTACAAATTCAACAGGCGTATTACCACCGGCGCCTGGTAATGGGGGCGGGTTGAATGGAAATGCTAAAACGCCAGGAACTTGCATAAAAGAGGGCATAATTTCCTGAATAATCTGTTCCGCCGTTTTTGTTCTATCTTCCCATGATTTTAATACAGCAAAAGAAATAGAGGTGTTCACACCTTGGAAACCATTAATAAAACCATAATTAATGATATCAGGATTTTTCTTATAAATTTTTTCAATTTCATCAGAATATTTTTCTGTATAAGCAAGATTAGCGGAAGTGGGCGCTTTAATGAGGGCTAAGAAGTAGCCTTGATCTTCGCTAGGCGCTAATTCATTATGTAAAGTTGCAAAAGCAATATAACAGACTAAATAAACAGCGCCAGCGCCTAATAATACGAGTTTACGACGATCTACCACGGTCATTAATATGTTTTTATAACGCAGCATTAATTTATTAAAAAAAGCATCAATTTTTTCGGGCAAGCCTTTTTTATTAGTATCATGACTTAATAATTTTGAAGCCATCATAGGAGACAAAGTTAAAGCAATAAATCCTGAGACGATGACTGCGCAGGCCAAAGTAAAAGCAAATTCACGAAATAATTTGCCGGTGATATCGGTTAAAAATCCAATAGGCGCATAAACTGAAGCCAAGGTGAACGTCATAGCAATAACGGCAAAACCAATTTCACGTGCGCCTAAAGTAGCCGCTTGAAAAGGTTTTTCACCATTTTCAATATGCCTATGAATATTTTCAGCGACCACGATCGCATCGTCAACCACTAAGCCAATGGCTAATACCCACGCCAATAAAGTTAAGGTGTTTAACGTAAAGCCTAACATTAACATTAAAGCGCAAACGCCAATTAATGAAAGTGGAATGGTAATTAAAGGAATAATGACCGCGCGAATAGAGCCTAAAAACATGAAAATTACGATTGCCACACAGATGGTTGCCTCGATAATAGTTTTACGCACTTCGCTTAACGATTTTGTGATAAATTTTGAGGAATCCCACGCTATAATAGCTTGCATATCGTTGGGTAAAGAGGCTTGTATTCTCGGCATTAGGTTGTTAACAGCTTTAGCTACATCTAAAGCATTTGCTGTGGGCTGCGGAATAACTCCCATCACTACAACGTTTTTATTACCGCCGATATTAATAGAAAAATTATCATTTTCAGGCCCTAAGTCTGCATGGCCAATATCTTTAACGCGCGTTAAATAGCCATTATTATTTTTTACGATTAAATCGTTAAATTGTTGCGGGGTATTTAAGTCAGTCTGCGCAGTAATATTAATTTCTTGATAAGGTGCTTCAACTAAGCCAGGTGCTGATTGCACATTATTAGTATTTAAAGCTTGTTTAATATCCGTTGCTGTAATGCCTTGTGCAGCCATGCGTTGCGGATCTAGCCAAATTCGCATGGCATATTGACCTGCACCAAAAATCTCACCGCTGCTTACCCCGGGTAATGATTCAACTTGTGGCTTTACGACGCGTAATAAATAATCAGTGAGCGCTTCGGCATTATAAGTGCCATGTTTACTGCTAAAGGCCATAAAAATAATGGGATTAGCGCTGGGATCTTTTTTGGTAATAATGGGTGTATTAATACCTTCGGGCAGACTTGATTGCGCAGAGGATACCGCATTACTCATATCAGCCATCGCCGTATTCAGATCGTAACCAATTTTAAAATGGACTGAAATTTCACTTTGGCCTTGGGTGCTTGAGGAATTAATAAAATCAATTCCATCAATGCCGCCTAGCGCATTTTCAATGGGAGTAGTTACAAATCCTTCCATTAATTGTGCATTTGCACCTGGATAAGTGGTGGTAATAGTAACAACCGAAGGTTGAATATTTGGATATTGTCTAATAGTTAATGAAAAAAACGCGCGCATACCAACTAATAAAATAATAAGACTAAGTACACTTGCGAAAACTGGCCGGCGAATGAATATATCGGTAAAAAACATATTTTTTCTCTGCTTACAATTAAAATATCGGCAACTTATTGCTTGCCGATATTATTAGATAAATAAATTTGCCAGTCAGCGACCCCAAAGCAAACAAGCGAGCCAAAAATAAATGGCAGTGATTTGGTAAGAAGCTTATTGAC
>CAIUAS010000322.1 GCA_903897205.1 uncultured Gammaproteobacteria bacterium | reverse complement strand
TGAGTTCCCCAGAATTTCTCTAAAAACTACCGCGTTTAAGGTCTCACCTTCTATGGGATGCACGTGCCATAATAAATACAATAAAATAATACCCGCCGCTGTAAAACTGAGAGACACCGCCATATAAAACATAGTCCATTTACCCGTGCTGACACGTGGACTCGCCAAGCGATTAACATTATTAGAGACAGCTTCTAAACCGGTATAAGTACCACTGCCGAGAGAATAAGAACGCAGCAACAAGGCAATAACAAATGCCCAGCCCGCTTCTTTCGCTAAAAAATGCGTCTCATGGATTGTATGTGAAAAGACCACCGGTAAGGTGCTGCGATGAGTGGCAATGCCATAAACAATTAAAATAAAATGAACGATCACGAAGCCGATAAATATAGGTAATAATACTTTTATTGATTCTTTCATGCCGCGTAGATTTAGGCCAATTAGCAGTATGATCAATAATATTTCCGCAGAAAATTTATAGTCCTGGGCGCCTAAAGGTAATAGACTAAATAATGCATCCATGCCGCTGGCAGCAGAAATGGAAATCGTAAGAATATAATCGACAATAAGCGCAGAGCCAGACAGTAAACCCGCGTGCTTGCCTAAAAGTTGCGTGGCAACTTTATAGCCACCGCCACCGCTAGGAAATAATTCAATGACTTGGTTATAGGCTAAGGAAATGATGAATACGGTAGCCGCAGTGGCAATGGCAATATAAAGTGCAAGTGAGGCGTGGGAGCCTAAGGCAATGAAAGCTTCTTCGGGGCCGTAGCAAGAGGAAGATAAACCATCTGCACCCAAGCCAACCCAGGCTAATAAAGCCACTAAAGCAATATGGCGTTGCGTATCTGGGTTTAAAGGATTCTGGGGTGTTCCTAAGATGAAATTACGTATTTTATTGACTATTGGCATAGAGATTATGACACTTAAATGAAGTTTCTTAGGCGAGCATTATGCCAGACTCTTGTAACGAAGCACACTAGTCGTTACAATGTGCGGCTAATTAGAAACTAACACTTTTTGAACGAGAAAGACTATGCCATTAACAATCGAAGCTAAAACAGAAATCATGTCTAAGTTTGCGCGTGCCCCTAAAGATACAGGCTCAACAGAAGTACAAGTTGCTTTATTGTCTTCGCAAATTAGTGAGCTGACCAGCCATTTTCAAACTCATAAAAAAGATTTTCATTCTCGCCGCGGCTTGTTGAAAAAGGTTAGCCAACGCCGTAAATTGCTTAGCTATTTAAAGCGCACTAATTCGCAGCGTTATACTCAATTAATTGAATCGCTTGGCTTGAGAGGCTAGTTATTTTGGTAAAGCTGACTTTACTCTGTAGTTTAGTCAGCCTTTCATTTTTTCCGGGTAGCAACAACTTCCTATAACTATTTTTTTCCTCCATCATCTCAAATCTCTACCACATGGAATTATCAACCAACCAGGAAGTAATTCAACTTAATTCAAATAATCTTAAAGGAACCAAACGTGACATTAACAGCAATTAAAAAAACTTTTCAGTATGGTGAGCATACAGTAAATCTCGAAACCAACGTTGTTGCCCGTCAAGCAACTGCAGCAGTTATGGCGAGCATGGGTGATACCACTGTTTTAGCGACAGTAGTCTGTGCAGACAAGGCGTCAGAAGGGCTCGATTTCTTTCCGCTGACTGTAGACTACCAAGAGCGTACTTACGCCGCTGGCCGTATTCCAGGGGGCTATTTTAAACGGGAAGGTCGCCCTACCGAGAAAGAAACTTTAACATCTCGCTTAATTGACAGACCCATTCGTCCATTATTTCCCGAAGGTTTCCATTATGAAGTACAGATTATTGCAACGGTACTTTCCTTAGACCCACAAATTGACGCTGATATTGTTGCTTTATTAGGTGTTTCTGCTGCTTTAGCGATTTCAGGCATGCCCTTCCAAGGCCCGATTGCTGCAGCCCGCGTAGGTTATATTGATAGTAATTATGTGTTGAACCCAGCAGCTAAACAAATTAATGAATCTAATTTAGATCTCGTATTAGCGGGCACGGAAGCGGCCGTTTTGATGGTTGAATCCGAAGCGAAAGAACTGTCTGAAGAGATTATGCTAGGTGCAGTTGTATATGGCCATGAGCAGATGCAGGTAGCTATTAAGGCTATCAAAGAGTTTGCACAAGAAGCTGGCAAGCCTGCTTGGAATTGGCAACCTGCCGCTATCAATCAGTCTCTAGTTGAGCAAGTTGAAAGTTTAATCCGTGATTCCCTAACAACTGCCTATCAGGTTCGGGAAAAACCAGAGCGCAAAGCAAAAATCGATGTGTTGCGTCAGCAAGTCATACAGCAATTCAAAAATGAAGAAGCTGGCATAAATGAAAAGGCTTTGCAAAATATTTTCTCTAGTTTAGAAGAAAAAATTGTACGTGGGCGCATTTTAGCAGGCATGCCGCGTATTGATGGACGTGATACACGTACGGTGCGCCCTATTACTATCAGCACAAGTATATTGCCACGTACCCATGGTTCGGCCTTATTTACTCGCGGTGAAACGCAGGCAATAGTGGTAGCTACCTTAGGAACAGATAGAGACGCGCAGATTATTGATTATTTAGAAGGTGAGGCGCGTGAGAGTTTCATGTTGCACTATAACTTCCCTCCTTATTCTGTGGGAGAAATTGGTCGAGTCGGCAGTCCAAAACGTCGCGAAATTGGCCATGGTCGTTTAGCAAAACGTGGTATTCAAGCCGTATTGCCAAATGAAGAAGCATTCCCTTATGTGTTGCGCGTGGTATCAGAAATCACCGAATCCAATGGTTCTAGTTCAATGGCAAGCGTTTGTGGTGCCAGTTTAGCGCTGATGGATGCAGGCGTGCCTTTAAAAGCACCGGTTGCTGGTATTGCAATGGGGCTTATTAAAGAAGGCAATCGTTATGCAATTTTAACCGATATTCTGGGTGATGAAGATCATTTAGGCGATATGGATTTTAAAGTGGCTGGTACGGCTGAAGGTGTTACTGCTTTACAAATGGACATTAAAATTAACGGTATTACTAAAGAAATTATGGATAGCGCTTTACAACAAGCTAAAGAAGGCCGTTTGCATATTTTAAAAATTATGGAAAGCGCATTGCCTGATGGCCGTAATAAAATCTCTGATTACGCGCCAAGAGTAGTTACTATGCGCATTAATCCAGAAAAAATTCGCGATTTAATCGGTAAGGGTGGTGCAACCATTCGTGCTATTACAGAAGAAACCGGCACCTTAATTGATATTAACGATGACGGATTGATTCGCGTTGCTACCTCTGATAAAGCAGCCTGCCAGGCCGCTATAGAAAAGATTAAGCGCGTAACAGCCGATGTGGAAGTAGGTGGGGTTTATGACGGTACTGTTGTGAAGCTGACAGACTTTGGCGCTTTTGTGACTATCCTACCTGGACGTGATGGACTATTACATATTTCACAAATAGCTAATGAACGAGTTGAACGAGTGAGTGATCGTTTACAAGAAGGTCAGGCTATCCGTGTTAAAGTCTTAGAAGTAGATAAACAAGGCCGCATCCGTTTAACGATGAAGGATTTAACTGACGCAGAAGCAACGCCTACGGCGGCTGCTGCTGAACCTACGCCAGAAATGACTTCTTAAATAAAAAAATAGTGACTTGTTGCTAAATTTATTTATAAGATACGATTAATTAAAAAAACAAAAGGCGCCGATGGCGCCTTTTGTTTTTTGGGTAACAATAGAAATAATTTTTTTTTGTACTCTGTGGGTCATGCAAATTAAATTTTGCATGAGGTCATAAGTAAGAAGGGATTAATACATTTGGAAATGTGGCGTCTTAAATCAATTTAAGACGCTTGCTAAATAGTATAAATGCTCGCTTTAATAATTATTTTATGGGTTACAATTTAAAGAAAAATATTAGAAGTAGATAAGCATTTTTCCGCGTCGCTATTATTTTTTTCTAAAGAATCGTCTGCTATTTTTTCTAAACACTCATTAATCTTTAAAGCTAAATATTTTACGTTAGGTTCTTCGAACATGGTTTCATGGTTGCCTGGAATTAACTTAACATTGATAGGATGCGTTGAATATTCTGTCCAATAATTAGTGGGATGGTCAATATTTTTGAACATGGGTAGGATGTCTTTTGCTTTGAATAACGTTAATTGATGATTTAGCATAGGAACTTTATATGTTAAAGCTATTTTAGTCCTGTGCCATTGTAAATCAAGTAAATCACTGGCGTGTGCAATTTTCTTTGCTGCAAAATTTGCCTGTAATTCTTCAAATTGTCTTTTCATATGGGTTTCTAAAAACTCACGATTTTCAAGTTCAATCGGGTAAACGACCCAACCATCGAGCAAAGCAAGAAAATTAGTTTTTTCACCGGCAGCTTCTAACTGGCGAGCCATCTCTATAGCTGTTGTAGCGCCTGATGATGCGCCACCAAGCAAGTATGGGCCAGTTGGTTGAACCGTTTTTATTATTTTTATGTAATGGCTCGCCATTTCCTCCACGCTATTAAATATTAACTTTCTAGCTTCAATATCGGGATCTTGGATGGCATAAAAAGGCCTAGCAGGATCTAAATATTTAACTAATGGAATATACCAAAAAACAGTTCCTCCAACAGGGTGAATAAAAAACAAAGGAGTTTTATTTCCTTTTGGCTGTAAAGGCACTAGGGAGGAAGGTAAGCTGTGACTATACGAAGATGTTTCTGCAAAATTTAGCGCAGATTTTGCTAAACAATTGTTTTCAATGGCTCTTACTAATTCTTTAATGGTTGGGCATTCAAATATTGTTCGTACAGGAAGATCTATAGCAAAAGCATCATTTATGCGAGCAAGAATTTGTAAAGCAGAAATGGAGTGCCCACCTAAATCAAAGAAATTATCGCAAATTCCAATTGATTTAATATGTAAGATTTCTCTCCAAATATTAGTTAATATAATTTTATTATTTGTAACAGGTTCAATGTATTCTTGTTGAATATTTAAGTCATTAAAATCTGGTTGGGAAAGTGATGCTCGATCAATTTTGCCATTTTGCGTTAAGGGTAATTTTTCAATAGCCACAAATGATGAAGGAATCATATGATCAGGCAACTGATTTTTCAAAAAAGTTCTAATTTCATTGGCTTGTAACTGATGATTGGTCGGTACAAAATAAGCAACTAAGATTTTTTCATGGGTATTAATTTGATAATCGATTACTGTACATTCACGAATTAAGTCGTGTTTTAGCAATGCGGCTTCAATTTCACCTAATTCAATGCGATAACCTCGGATTTTTACTTGATTGTCATTGCGTCCTATATAATCTAGCGAGCCATCAGGTAATAGTTTGACTACATCGCCAGTTTTATATAAGCGCAAATTAATGTTATCACGCAGTGGAAAATTAATAAATCTTGCTTTGGTTAATTCAGGTTGATTTAAATATCCTCTCGCCAAGCCATCACCAGCTATATATAACTCACCTGGAATACCCATTGGCATTAACCGTTGCCCTTTGGAAAGAACACAAATACTTAAGTCAGGCAGTGGTTTGCCAATTGGACTATGAATATTTTTATTGAAATCTTGCAGGCTGAGTTCATGATAAGTTACATGGACTGTGGTTTCCGTAATACCATACATATTAATGAGTTTGGTATTTTTTTGTTTAAATGTTTCTAGCCATCTTGCAGCATAGGATAATTCAACTATTTCTCCGCCAAATATAATATAACGTAAATTAAGTGCTGATATGTTATCTATAAAATCTTTTTCGTTGGTGAGATTGTTAAAAGCAGATGTGGTTTGATTAAAAACAGTAACTTTTTCATTAATAAGAAGTTTGCACATTTCTTTTGGAGTGCGGGCCGTCCAATAGGGAACGATCACTAGTGTCCCATTAAATGCGAGCGCCCCCCAAATTTCCCATATAGAAAAATCAAAGGATATTGAGTGAAATAATGTCCAAATTTCATCTTTTGAAAAGGCAAAATTTGTATTGCATGCGTGAAGTAAACGCGCAACATTTTTATGTTGAGTAAGAACACCCTTCGGTTTGCCTGTTGAACCGGAAGTGTAAATTACATATGCTAAATTATTTGGTTTAATATCTATGTT
>CAIUAS010000321.1 GCA_903897205.1 uncultured Gammaproteobacteria bacterium | reverse complement strand
TTTCATACCTTGTAAAGTTAAAATATTCCGCAATTGTAGTTTTATTCCGCAATATCGCTTCCAAAACACCATTAAAACCTATATATTTCAAGCTTCGGGGTGTAGCTCAGCTTGGTAGAGCACTAACTTCGGGAGTTAGGGGCCGGAGGTTCAAATCCTCTCATCCAGACCAAGCATAAAATCAGGTATTGTTAAGTAGACTTGCTAAAAATTAATTATTACTGAAGGAATGTTCTATGGATATCTTGAAGAATAAACGTATTTTAATTACGGGCGTTATTAGCGATCGCTCAATCGCGGCTGGCATTGCAGAAGCCATGCACCGTGAAGGCGCTGAATTAGCATTCACCTATGCAGGTGAAAAATTTCGCGAGCGAGTTACTAATTTAGCCGCACAATGGGGTTCTAAGATCGTTATCCCTTGCGATGTAGCTAATGATGAAGAAATCGAAAATGCCTTTAAAACGTTAAAACAACATTGGGACAATTTAGATGGCATTATTCACTCCATTGCCTATGCGCCCGCCGATCAACTAGAAGGGGATTATTTAGATAACGTTAACCGCGAAGGTTTTCGTGTCGCGCATGATATCAGTAGTTACAGCTTGGCCGCCTTAGCAAAAGCGGGCTATCCCATGATGGAAGGCCGTAATGGCTCAATTCTCACCCTCACTTACATAGGTTCCACTCGCGTCACCAATAACTACAATGTGATGGGGATTGCGAAAGCTAGCTTGGAAGCTAATGTACGCTACCTTGCCAATAGCTTAGGCCATCGTGGCATTCGTGTGAATGCCATTTCTGCCGGCCCAATTCGCACTCTCGCTGCTTCAGGCATTCAAGGATTTCGAAAAATTTTAAGTTATCATGAGAAAGTAACGCCATTGAGACAAAATGTCACTATCGAACAAGTCGGCAATACTGCGGCCTTTTTATGCTCTGATTTGGCAAGCGGCATTACGGGGGAGATTGTACATGTTGATGGTGGCTATCATATTATGGGCGTAGCGAATCTCAGCGAATAATTTAGCGATAGATACTAAACCTGTTGAAAGTTTACGTTTTTATTGCGCCAGCTGAAATCGGCGGCCCGAGGCGCCCTGTCGCTGCGGGATTCCTTTTCGGCTTGCAAGGCGGCCTTGCAATAAAGAGTATAGCGTATGGATATAGTTTTGCTGGGGGCGGTAATTTGTATTGCTTCTGAATTTTGGCTCTGGCAGGGATTTTAATTTAGCTGTTATGCTGGATGAATGTAAGCATTTGAAGCAATTTTATTTTTATTCATAGGTGTAGTTTTTTGAACGCTTACAGAAAATAAATATATTTTAAAGAGAAGCTCTGCATTGATAAATACTAGAGGTCTCATTTGGCATTATACTTGACATTACAAGTTGAGGCTTAATTTTTACTGGTAAGTACCCTTCACTGTAGTTACATATTGTTCCCTTTAATCCGTATCTATTAGTAGTTAAGGACCATTCTAAATTATCCCAATTACATTCTAGCAGGATAGAATAAAATTCACGTAAATTCTTGTCGTTTCCTATAAAAGTTTCGAGACTCAAGAGATCAAACATTTCGTCATTATGGCGCTCTATTGTCATATTAAACGCAGCTTGTAACATACTGCATTTATATAGAGGAGCTTCCCTATTATTCATTAGTTTGTTGAAATTAACCATTACTAAATTACTATGCTCTTCTTCATTCATTTCTTTTTTAAAAGAGGCTAAGTCATTAATCATGCATAAAGTATAATTAGCCGCAGTAATAATACGTTTTACAAAAAACTTTTCTCTTGTCTGTTTTGGAATAGATAATTCTTTTATAACAGCAATCAATTCAAATGATAATCTGACTGCGCCATTATTTTTTCGCATTTGCAGATAAGTCTCTTCTGAGATGGGAGTATCTAATAAGCGCCCTTGTAATTCCCATATGATACTTCTAAAATATTTATCCACACTTTTATAAAAAAACTCAAAATTACAAGTTTTTTGCTTAAGTCGCTGCGCAATACTTATAAGTCCGAAACAAAAATTTTTATATAATGGGAAATCTATGTTGGGCACATCCTTAATATCCGTATGTTTCCATTGAAGAATATTCATAAAAGTTGCAAAAATTGGCTCCAGAAATTCTGGTGGCTTTTTTAGAGAGGACCAACTTTTGTCTATAATATCATCAAATAAAAATAGAAAAGTTACAAAATCTGCCAGCAATACCGTATCTTCTAATGGCGCGTTACGCAGAGGCGTAGGGAATACAGCAGAAAACTTAGCATGTTGTAATTTTTTATGTGAGGGACTATTTTTTTCCACCAAACCACTATCAATCGCCCATTGTATGCTTAATTCATTTGCTTTATCTATATGAAGATTTTTAGCAG
>CAIUAS010000320.1 GCA_903897205.1 uncultured Gammaproteobacteria bacterium | reverse complement strand
TATGGGGGGCGGAAAAGCAAGACCATTTTTTTAGAAAGTTAAGATATAAATTCTCATTTAGTTTCTGTTAAAATTAAATCATAGTTCAGTGCAAAATTTGCTCATGAATATGACTTGGTGTAACTCCATTTAAGCTTTGGTGCGGTCTTTCATAGTTGTAGAATTGAAAGTACGCCCTCAATGCTTTTCTTACCGCAACAACGTTTTCCCACTGCTGTAAGTACACACATTCATATTTTACTGATCGCCAGAGCCGCTCAACAAATACATTATCTACCCAACGGCCTTTACCATCCATGCTGATATTAATGCTGTGTGCTGTAAGAACATCCGTAAAACCTTTACTCGTAAACTGCGAGCCCTGATCCGTATTAAATATATCGCAACGTGTCTGCGTCAATACGCGTGAAAGCGTTTCTATACAAAAATCAGCCTCCATCGTAACGCTGAGCTGCCAATCCAACACAAAGCGACTATACCAATCAATGATGGCTACCAAATAGACAAAACCACACCGTAATCGAATGTAGGTGATGTCAGTACTAAAAACCTGGCAGGGCCTTACAATTTCAACATCTTTGAGCAGGTAAGGGTAAATCTTGTGCTCAGGGTGTGGCTTGCTCGTGTGAGGCCCCGGCGCCACAGAGTGTAAACTTAATTGCTCATAGGCCCATCGGGTCTCATGTCGCTTACAAAGATGGTGATGTAGCAAAATATAATCACTCATTTGCCGCGTGCCAAAAAAAGGATATTTCGTATAAATCTCATCCACCAAGCGCAGCAGCATTAACTGCGCATCACTAAAAATTTTAGGGCGCGGCGTGTAATAAACACTTGAGCGGTTTAGCGCCAAGAGCTGGCACTGCTGCCGTACCGATAACCAGGGGTGAGCCGGTTCAATCCAGCCTAACCGCTTATCCACGGAACACATCACACTTTTTTTTTAGAAAATCATTTTCTACTTTTAGTCGACCAATTTGTTCGTAAAGTTCAGCCAGTTGCGTTTCATAGCTCGTGCTTTCCTGTTTGATTTTATCGCTAAAAACATCCGGCAAATGGGCTAACGCCTGTTTTTTCCAGGTGTTTACTTGGGTAGAATGAACGCCATATTTCGCTGTGATTTGCGCTAATGTTAGCTCACCCTTGATCGCTTCTAATGCAATTTTAGCTTTCTCTGCTGGTGTGTATTTTTTGCGCTTATCGCTCATCTCGTCTCCTTAATTTTTAGACGAGAATTATATCTTAGCTAATCAATTTCGTGGTCTGAATTTATTGACCCACTATAGGGTGTTGCCGCCAAGCTTGGCGTTGGTATACGCATTGACTGCGCCACTCACACCAGCCATCGCTACTTCGTTAAAATCAAATTGGCTACGCAAACCTACACTCATCGATAACAACCGCCACCACTAATTATGGATACCTCAACCGCCTTGAACCGCCTATCGCGATTTACAACAATGAATGATAGTGAGAACGTTTCAGCTTAGATAAATAAATTTAGTTTATTGCTGGTTTTACGCAGAATAATCTATTAACGTCGAATTTATTTTTGAACCAAACATTCTTTTTAAGTACGCAAAAACTACGAGTTTATCTAATCTAAAATAATTTTTCTTTTCCACAATCTGATAGTTTTATTTTGCTGCCGACACTTAAACATTCTCTAAGTCAACAATTAAGTTTTATAGAAAGCTTCATACTTTTGTAATTGAGCAGCTATTTTATTAGCTTGGTTCATATCAATAAACCTAAAATTTCCTAATTCTCCTAAGCAGGAATTTAGCTCACTCTCTATTTCAAAAAATGCACTATAAAAATCACCAAGCGACCTTATACCCACCAGTTCATACTCGCTAAGCCTTTTATTGATTACATGAATTTTTGAGTATGAAGCCGATTTAATTACTGAATTTTTTTTAAAAATTTCAGTTAATTTATGCAAGGATTGCAAGGGTATTTTTACAGGCTGGAATATTAATAGCTTACATCCTTCCAAAGAAGGCAAAAACCAAGGCGAGTTATACTGCTGCTTTAGCCATTCAACTTCTTCTATTGAAAACTCCTTTGTATATTCTAAGTTTGGGTTCAGCACGGCACCAATATTATTTAATTTTAGAAATAATTCCTGGGCTGATAACTTCACGTAACGTTCTCGTTGAATACTCTCTGCCAAATGACTTGCTTTCCTTAGGGCGTTTACAGTTGAGAACAAAGGAATAAACTTTCTTCCTGCTTTATCAAGCCAAATAGGCAGCATCTCCATGTTTAAAGCATTCCCACAGGGAATATAAACTTTTGATTTTAACAAACAATTTATAAACTGATGATAATAGGTCTTATCTTTTAGCGAGCTTAATAGTAATTCATCTAAACTATTAGTGATCATATTATTATTCCGCGTATTTTCTTTGCATTGCAGGAATTTGAGCAGCCACTTCATGAAGTATTGATGCTAGGTTAGAATCTAAATTATCGATATCATATGCCGCTATCCTTCCTATAGTCATACTTTTTAAATCTGATATGTCAATTTCCTCACCCTCTTCAATTTTTATCAAAAATAATAATTGTTCAATAATACTTTTAAGAATAAAATAATTAGGATGCTCTCTAAGCTTTTGCTTTGTCGATTCAAGAGCTATATTAAATAATTCTAACCGCTTTATATTCATCGGTAAGGTCTCCAAGCTGTCGTATCCTGTGTGAAGTATTGTTCTTCACCACCATTTAACTCTATTTTCCAACCATACTCACGCATTGACCAAGTATCTATTATACTAGCAGTTGTCGATTTAAGAGCTACTACATCTCTTGTCGCAATATAACTTTGTTGAATTCTCCCAGAAGAATATATACCTAACTGGCTTGCATTAGCTCCTGGATTAGCAAAATAATTCCCTACAGGAAATTCAGGCAACTGATATTGGAACATAATCTTACCTGTAGGTATTATTTCCTCTGACACTAGTTTTGTAAAATCAATTCCCGCCAAGTGATCATCAATCTTTTCTGAAGCCCAACCGCTTTGCGCATAAAAACTTCTAGCATCTGCTCTTCGTAAAAATATATTAAATTTATCACCAACGGCTGCATTACCCAAACGAGTTTCGTTTATATTTGCATAAATACCGCTCCCCATCGTGCTTCCTGAAACATCCAAAGCCCCCCGCTGAAACAGCCCCATCTTCGCAGCCAATTGCCCCAAATCGCTTGCCGCAAGGTTTAATCCTGTCTCTATTTGCGCGCCTGCGAATTGTAGAACTGGCCTCAAGCCCAATGCCGCTTCAATAACATTAACGGCTTGCACTGATTCGCCCAACGTTACACCCAGCGCATAATTAATGCCTTGGGAAACGCTACTTATTGGCGTGCCGCCTACCTTAAAATTAAGCGCGTCTACCTCTCCTTGTGTGGTTTGGTGGCTCATTTGTACGAGGGTATTTAATAAATACCCGCCGGCACTGGCCGCTTTATTGGCCAAGGTTAGGTTGTTTGCTGTTGGTATCGTGCTATTGCCAAACCCATCACTCGCCTCGGC
>CAIUAS010000319.1 GCA_903897205.1 uncultured Gammaproteobacteria bacterium | reverse complement strand
TATTATATGGAGTACCGCAGAGACACAACCCCAGAACACCGATTTTAGCTAGCGCAATAAAAATGCTAAACTTCAACAAGTTTGGCATTTTTCAGAGTAAGAATAAAATCACGCCTCCCCATATTTCTCCCTATGCGCCACCCAACGTCTCACTAGTTTCTCAACTCGTTCTGGAAATTCTCGCAAAATAATCTCCGCCGCTTGCTGTACTTTCGGCAGTAAATGGCTATCTCTTAATAAATCCGCCACTTTCAGTTGCATCACGCCCGATTGTTTAGTGCCCAACACTTCACCCGCGCCTCGCAATTCCAAATCCCGTTTAGCAATCATAAAACCATCGTTGGTTTTGCGCATAATCGCTAAACGCTCTTTTGCTATTTGCGATAAGCGATCATGTTGATACAACAACACACAATAACTGGCAATGGCTCCACGCCCTACGCGTCCTCGCAATTGATGTAATTGCGCCAAGCCTAAGCGCTCTGCATTTTCAATGACCATCAAACTTGCATTGGGTACATCAACACCGACTTCAATCACGGTTGTCGCTACCAATAGATCCAACTCTGCCGCTTTGAAGGCGGCCATCACCGCTTCTTTTTGCGCACTCTTCATCCGTCCATGCACTAAACCGACTTTTGCCTCAGGCAAATATTCGGTTAATTGTGCGGCGGTTGTTTCAGCGGCCTGACATTGTAAGACTTCCGATTCTTCAATTAACGGACAAACCCAATACACTTGCCGGTGCTCGCAACACGATGCTTGCACACGTGCAACTACTTCATGGCGACGTTGATCAGAAAGAACGACGGTTTGCACCGGCGTGCGTCCAGGCGGCAATTCATCAATCACTGAATAATCCAAATCAGCATAAACGGTCATCGCTAAGGTTCGAGGAATGGGGGTCGCTGTCATAATTAATTGATGTGGATAAAGCCCTTCACTATAACCCTTTTCGCGCAAAGCCAAGCGCTGATGCACTCCAAAGCGATGTTGTTCATCAATAACCACTAAGCCTAATCGATTAAATTGCACGTCTGCTTGAAATAAAGCGTGTGTACCCACAATGACTTTCGCATTTCCTGTGGTAATCATCTCCAACATTTCATTGCGCACTTTTCCTTTTAATTTCCCTGCTAACCACGCAATTTTTATTCCCAAGGGCTCTAACCATTTGCGAAAATTTTGATAATGTTGTTCTGCTAGTAATTCTGTCGGCGCCATCAACACGCCTTGATAATTGTTCTCTACCGCTTGCAAAATAGCTAAAGCGGCCACAACGGTTTTACCAGAACCCACATCACCTTGAACTAAACGCAACATTGGATTAGGTTGCGTTAAATCTTGCTTGACCTCTTGCAGTACACGCGCTTGTGCAGCCGTTAGCTTAAATGGCAATGAATTTAATAAAGCGCTTGTTAATTGCTTGTTATCAGGCAAAGTCGGCGCCAAATTAATTTGCAAATTTTGCCGCAAGCGGCGCAAACTTAAATGGTGCGCCAGCAATTCTTCAAAGGCTAAACGCTGTTGCGCCGGATGTGTGCCCTGCAATAATTGTTCGACAGACGCATTGGGTGGCGGACGATGTACATAGCGCAACGCATCGGCAAGCTTTGGTAATTGAAAAGAATTTAATATTTGATCGGGCAAATATTCAGGCAAATAGCCCTCTCCTAGTAATGCTAAGGCTTGGTCAGTTAACTGGCGTAATAAACGCTGATTAATCCCTTCAGTGGCAGAATATATAGGCGTTAAAGAATCTTGAGAATGCGGCGGCATATGAGGCGTAACGGGCTGACATTCAGGATGGACCATCTCAAACTGTGTCGACCATCCCCTTACTTCACCGAAACAACGCAATAAAACCCCTGGTTTAAATAAGTGTTGTTGGCCTGGCGTAAAATGAAAAAATCGTAATGTTAAATGGCCAGTCCCATCCCATAGCTTAATCAATAAAGTTGGGCGGCGTGTACGGTTTACTTCAGCGAGCTCTATCACGCCTTCAACGACAACCTGATCACCGGAGCGCAACCGCCCTAAAGGCGTTATTCGTGTGCGATCTTGATAACGGAATGGCAAATGAAATAATAAATCTTGTACTGTATTTAAACCATACTCGGTTAAACGCTCTCCCAAACGCGCCCCTACCCCATCAAGCGCCTGACAAGGTAATTTAGCAAGGTCGTAATGTATTACTTTTGTTTCCAAGGCTAATCAGTTAGTATTTACGGAATCTTTATTTTGCAACATTTATGCAATAATGGCTAATATTCTTATTTTAAATGGTCCTAATCTAAATCTATTAGGCAAGCGTGAAACACGGCACTATGGCTCGATGAGCCTGCCCGCGATTAATACTCACCTTATCACATTGGGCAATCATTTAGGGCATATCATCCATACCCTACAGAGTAACGCTGAACATGAACTCATTCATCGCATCCATACTGCCCTCAATGATGGAACGGAGTTTATTATTTTTAACCCCGCCGCTTTTACGCACACCAGCATAGCATTGCGCGATGCGCTGCTGGCGGTTAATATTCCCTTCATTGAACTGCATGTGTCGAACGTGTATGCGCGAGAACCCTTTCGCCAACATTCTTATTTTTCAGATATTGCGGTAGGGGTTATCACGGGGTTAGGCGCGCAAGGATATGAACTTGCTTTACGAGCTGCAATTCACTATCTTGACGCCGTCGCTACAAAAAAGAAATCCTAACTAGACTTAAATAGTAAATTGCATAAGGTAGATAAAACTCATGG
>CAIUAS010000318.1 GCA_903897205.1 uncultured Gammaproteobacteria bacterium | reverse complement strand
CTTGAACATTGTTGGCAATGATTTTAAAACCTGTTTGCGCTAATTCTAATAAGGCGCCAGCGGAACCACCTAATAACATCTGGCGTAACCCTTGCGGATGCTGAATGCCAATTTGCAGCACTTGGGCAATAGCTTTACCTTCAGGAAAATTCAAATGACGCTCAGTCATTAACACGCGACGCAAAGGCACTGAAAATAAAACGCCTAAAATACCACCAGCCAAAGCAATCGCCAGATTTTCCCAATAAGAAAAACCGGTCCAATAATGAATAATGATTAAGGCAGGAATAGTATAAACAATTCCCCCAGCAACGGCTTCACCCGCCGAAGCAGCCGTTTGCACGAGATTATTTTCTAAAATATTTGACTGTTTAAAACAGCGTAAAATTCCCATTGATAAAATAGCAGCAGGAATAGAAGCTGAGGTTAAAATCCCTATTTTTAAAGCAAGATACGTATTCGACGCTGCCAACAAAATTGTGATTATAATAGATAAAACAATGACCTTGCCTGTAATCTCAGGCAGGTTTTTTTCAGCGGCAATAAGCGGTACGTGTTGTTCCATTCAATTAACCTACTGCGGTAAATTTAAAAAATATTCGAAGTTTTTATGAAATTTAACAGGGATAAACTCTGCTATCTGATAATCAGCGATTCCATGAATATAAAAAGGATCGCG
The DNA here is from genome assembly GCA_903897205.1 of uncultured Gammaproteobacteria bacterium. GTDB lineage: Bacteria > Pseudomonadota > Gammaproteobacteria > CAIUAS01 > CAIUAS01 > CAIUAS01. The sequence goes on along the minus strand of CAIUAS010000318.1, from coordinate 1,499 downwards.
CTGTAATAAATCCGCTAGAATTTTTTTATCTCGCAGGCAAGCAATAATAATGCCACCCGTACGAGGATTTTGCGGCCCCGATGCAACAAAATAATTATTAACATAACCTTCCTCTAAAAAAGTTCGATGTGCAACCAAATATTGTTCAACCACTTCGAGCGGTTGTTTATACGTTAACGTGATTATAAACATGATTTCCTCAAATAAATCTTGGTTTTACTCAATAATTTTTAAACCGTCCATATAAGCTTGCAATACTTCCGGCACATGTATTCTGCCCTGCTCATCCTGGTAATTTTCCATAATCGCCACTAAGGTGCGTCCGATTGCTAACCCTGAGCCATTGATTGTATGAATTAATTCCACTTTCCCCGTGGTGGGATTGCGCCAGCGAGCTTGCAAACGGCGCGCTTGATAATCTTCAAAATTACTGCAAGAAGAAATTTCACGATAACGCTGTTGGCCAGGCAACCAGACTTCGATATCGTGTGTTTTTGCCGACTGAAAACCAATATCGCCACCGCATAATATTACGACACGATAAGGTAAATTTAATTTTTGCAGAATGCTTTCCGCATGTCGGGTTAATTGCTCATGCGCCGCATAAGAATCTTCCGGTTTCACTAATTGTACCAATTCAACTTTTTCAAATTGATGCTGGCGAATCATGCCGCGCGTATCTTTGCCATAAGAGCCCGCTTCACTGCGAAAACAGGGCGTATGACAAACATATTTGATAGATAATTGATCCGCTTCAAAAATCACATCACGCGCAAGATTAGTCACCGGAACTTCTGCGGTTGGAATAAGGTAATATTCCTGTTCGCCTTTTAAAGCGAATAACTCTTCACCAAATTTAGGTAACTGACATGTACCATATAAACTATCGCTGTTAACAATATAAGGTACATAAATCTCTTGATAGCCATGCTCTTTGGTATGAACATCTAACATAAACTGGATTAAAGCACGATGCATTCTGGCAATTTTGCCACGCATGACCACAAAACGCGCCCCGGTAATTTTTGCTGCCGCAGCAAAATCCAACCAGCCGCCCTGCTCACCTAAATCAACATGATCTAAAGGCGAATAAGGAAACTGCTTTGGCTCACCCCAGCGACGAATTTCTAAATTATCTGCTTCACTAGCGCCAGCCGGTACACTCTCATGCGGAACATTAGGAATAGAAAGATAAATAGCATGCAATTGTTCTTGTAGTGCTGCCAACTCCACCTCAACCACGCGCAAGCGTTCACCCAAGGTATCTACCTCGGCCAGCATCTGGCTGATATCCTCACCTTTCGCTTTAGCCTGGCCAATGTTTTTAGAACGAACATTACGCAGATTCTGCAACTCTTGTACTTCGGTTTGAATATCTTTGCGCTTACTTTCAAGGGAACGAAGCTTATCTACGTCCAAATGATAGCTACGTATCTGCAGACGTTTTGCAATTTCATCGAGATTGGTGCGTAATAATCGGGGATCTAACATAGCGTCCT
>CAIUAS010000317.1 GCA_903897205.1 uncultured Gammaproteobacteria bacterium | reverse complement strand
TAATTCAAATAACGAAACAATGGTTATTTCTAAGCGAACCGGTCTTAATTTAGTTAAATGTATAGCTAAAGCATTAGAGCAAACAAAGGGTACGATTATAAATATCAGAATTCCATGCGATGTTACCCTAGATGCTTTGCCTTTGGATGAGCTTGCTTTTATTTTTCAACACGTAACAACGCTTACTATAGGTGGTGGTAATGGCGGTTCTACAAAAACTCCGTTTTTTGATGAGCAAGTTTTGAACCGTATTCTTGAAGCCAAGCAAAAGGCTGGCGAAAAATGCACCCTCAAGGCGATTAAATTAAATCAGCAAACCGCCCTATCAGAACCTTCTTATGAAAAACTTTTCGGTAAAAGTGAAGGAAAATATAAAGCTGCTATGGAAGCGCTTTACGATTTATCGACAAATAATTATGCTGAACCGCAGCATTTCACAAATGCCTTAATGCTACTTGCTAAATTACCTAACTATAAACATGAGCAATTAGTGGATGCTTTCTTAGAGAATTTTGAAAAATCTGGGTTGGATGAGAATTTTATTATAAAAAAGTGTCATTTGATTTTAAATCTGAGCGAACATTTCAAAAAGCATCTTACCAAAAAATTAATATTGAAATTATCAGAAATATTTATAAATCAGATGAAAATATTAATTAAAGGTGATTTATTTAATGAATTTGTTCCCGTTATAGAAAAATATCAGAGCGCCTTTACTTCAATGAAGAATGAAACTCTATCTGCTTTGATCACTGTTCCTTATGCTAAGTTTTATATCCAGAAAAACGACTATGTTGCAGCAGAGGACTATATAAAATCAGCGATAAAAAACCAACTACAAGGCTGGGAAGATTTGTTGGTGGCCTCTTTGCATAATAAGATATCGGTTTTACAAACTAATATCATGAAACAAATCAATGGTAATAATAACAGTTTGTATTCTGATGCTTACAAAACGATTCAAGCTGCTTGCGAAGCCATGCGAATACTTATTGCTGAAAGTCAGGAAAATATTTCTGAGCAGACAAAAAAAGATCTCTGGGAAACTTATTACGCCACGATTAATTTTTGTGTTGCGAGCATGTCAGGAGAATTAACATCGCTCAATATTCAATTGGGAAGCGGTCAAATTTATGCAGATAAAAAAAACACGTTGGCCATTGCGCGGGAATTAGTAGCACGGATACCTGACACGTCCACTAGCTATTCCAGCGACACGTACTTTATTCTATTAAAAGAATCCATTAAGCATGCTTTGCTTGCGGCCAAGAAACAAGGGAGTATTAAGGGCTGGCAAGAAGCTGTCAACAATGCACAGGATGTTGGCTCATTGATCGCTGCACTCGAAGATATCACTAAAGTCTGTGTAGGGGTAAGCCGTGTACTCGGTGTGTGCATTGGTGGCGACACGGTTCTTTATGATGAATTGACAGCGCTTAAAAGCCTGCTCGACAAACTGCCTAAAACACAGCTAAATATTGAGCCAGTAATTCAATCTGGTCATGGCCGCCAATTGGAAGAACGGGACTTAAGAATTAACCAACGGATAAAAGAACTGGAGAATATTGATATTGGGGGTGTTGAGATGAAAACCATGCATTCCACGCCTTCGATGGAGGGGCTCCCTACTCATTACCCAAGCCCAATAGGTTTACCGGCTAGACAAACGACGGCACCAAATAGTTTGCAGTTGCAGTCAAACGTTTCCAATGAAAGTAGCCAATCCAAAAATGCGCCTACTAATAATATGTAGCGTAAAATCATAAAAACCAAAATGCTATTGGCTGCGGCCAATAGCATTTAATTTATTAATTTAATAGAGTAATCCCATTCTTATTTAATTCCGCCAAGAGTTCTTGCAAAGTAAATACGCTATAAAATTGGCAATTAATATTTTGTAACGCTTCGTTGCCGCCTTGTTGGCGATCGATAAATGAAACCGCGTAAGGTGTTTTTAATTCAACGGCGTTTAATTCATTAATGGTGGTGATAATGCTGGAACCACTCGTGACTACATCTTCGATAATAAGGCAAGTTTGTGCGGGTTTAAAAACTCCTTCCACCATTTTTTTAGTACCATAAGATTTCGCTTCTTTGCGTACCATCACCATAGGCTTATCGAGTTGGAGTGAGAGGCAGGTGGCGATGGGCAGGGCAGTGTAAGGAACGCCGCATAATAAATCGACTTGGATGGTTTTTACTTTTTCCCACATCAAATCAGCGATGGCTTTTAACAAGTTAGGATAGGAAATAATGGGACGCATGTCGATATAAATAGATGAAGTTGCGCCGCTTTTTAAGGTGAAGGAGCCGAGTTTGATGGATTCAATTTCGTAAAGTTTTTTTATTATTTCAGATTTATTCATAGCTAATTTTTCCATAGGAATTGGATGATTTTGTAGGTTGCCGGTCGTGTTTTGGTGGTCTTGGGGCCCCCTGTGGCTGCGGGACTCCTCGAGCTAGTTTAGCCGGCGGGAACGTTAATTAATTTAAAAATAAAAATATCTAAATAATTCCGACCTTTGCTAAATTCTTTTTTAAGCGGGGTAATACCGGATAATCTCCTGGAATAAAAGTTTCATGGGTCAGCATTTCATAAATCTGGATGTAGCGTTGGCTGGCTTCTATCCATAATTGTTCAGGCATGGGTGGCGGTGTGCCTTCACCGCGATAGCCACGGGCTACGTATTCCAACCGGATAAACTCTTTATCAAAATTTTCAGGTTCAAGGCTCTGCAAAAAGCATTGTTCATAACTATGGGCTTTCCAATAACGGGAGGAGTCGGGGGTGTGAATTTCGTCTATTATTAATATTTTGCCATCGGAAGCGCGGCCAAATTCGTATTTGGTGTCAACCAATAATAAGCCTGCATTTTTTGCGATGGTTTGTCCGCGTTTAAAAATAGCCAAAGCCGCTTGTTGGATTAACTCCCAGCTGGCGTTGTCCATTAAACCGTTACTAATGACTTCGGCGCAGGTCAAGCGTTCATCGTGGCTGCCTGGGCCGCCTTTGGTGGTGGGCGTGATAATGGGTTCGGGAAGGGCCTGGTTTTTTTGTAAGCCGTCGGGAAAGTCATAGCCATAAATATTGCGCTCGCCTAATGCATAACGATGCCATAAGGCGGTTGAGGTGACACCCGTGATATAACCGCGCACGATGACTTCAACGGGAAAAGGTTCAACATCCATGGCAATGAGTGCATTAGGATCCGGTATATCGATCACATGATTGGCGATAATATCGGCGGTTTGTTTGAACCACCAGGCGGACAGTTGATTTAATACTTGGCCTTTGTAGGGGACGCGTCCGAGAATTTGATCGAAAGCGGACAGGCGATCGGTTGTAATTAATAGGCGACGCTTATTGGTTAGTGGATAATTGTCACGTACTTTGCCGGTCAATTTATTGGGGAGAGGCAGATCGGTTTCGCTAAATGCAATGGGTAAGCGTGTTTTTAGGGTTTCTGTGTTGATCATAGATTGCTTTTCTTTTATATAAAATGCTAGGTTATGAGGTACGGTTCCCGTTCTGGTTTACGTAGTCTCGGCGCCCTGTCGCTGTGGGGCTCCTCGAGCAAACTTATTTGGTGGGAACTTAAAATTAAATTATGAAAATCACTATAACTAGAATGGGATATTGGGGCAATAGCATATGATAGAGAAGGTGTTGGTTGGGATCGTGATGGGTTCGCAAAGTGATTGGCAAACGATGTTGCATGCGGCTGAAACCTTGGAGCAATTGGGTGTGGGTTATGAGGTTAAAATAGTGTCTGCGCATCGCACGCCTGATTTATTGTTTAATTATGCTGAAACGGCGGCGCAGAGAGGATTAGAAGTTATTATTGCCGGTGCAGGTGGGGCGGCGCATTTGCCGGGTATGTTAGCGGCAAAAACCTGGCTGCCGATTTTAGGCGTGCCTGTGCAATCTCAAACATTAAATGGCTTGGATTCGTTATTATCGATAGTGCAAATGCCTGCTGGTATTCCCGTTGGTACTTTGGCGATTGGAAAAGCGGGGGCGATGAACGCGGCTTTATTAGCAACGGCCATGCTTGCTAATAAATATCCAGCACTGCAAGCGAACTTACAACACTATCGTCAACAACAAACCCAAAAAGTTTTACAAAACTCCGATCCTCGCGATATTAAAATATAAGGCTATAAAAATGAAGGTAGGTATTTTAGGCGGCGGCCAATTAGCGCGGATGATGGCATTGGCCGGTTATTCCATGGGAATTCATACCTTGTGTTTAGATCCCATTGCTAATGTTTGTGCCGCTGATGTCACCAAAGTTATTCAAGCTGATTTTACCGATGAAAAACAATTAAAAGCTTTTGCCGAACAAGTCGATGTGATTACTTTTGAAACAGAAAATATTCCTTTAAGCACCGCTGAGTGGGTTAATGAAATAAAACCTATTTATCCAACCTTAGAGGCTTTAAAAATTGGGCAGGATCGTTGGTTGGAAAAAAATCTTTTCAAAGCACTTTGTATTCCCACGCCCGCATTTGCAGCTATTAATAATGTGACAGAATTAGAACAAGCGGTTGCAAAAATTGGGTTGCCTGCCGTATTAAAAACCAGACGTTTTGGTTACGATGGAAAAGGCCAGCTTGTGCTTAAACAAGCCACAGACATGACGGGTGCTTGGGAAAAATTAGGCAAGCAGGCTTTAATTTTAGAACAATTTATTCCGTTTGAACGCGAACTATCACTCATTGCCGTGCGTGAAAAAAATGGCAATATCCAGTTTTATCCTTTAGTCGAAAATTTACATAAACAAGGTATTTTACAGCTCTCGCAAGCGCCGTTCGAAAATAATTTATTGCAACAAAAAGCTGAAGGCTATGTGCAAGCTATTTTAAATAAACTGAATTATGTGGGTACTTTTGTGATTGAATTATTTCAAAAGGGCGAGGAGTTGTTGGCAAATGAAATGGCGCCGCGTGTCCATAATTCTGGGCATTGGACTATTGAAGGCGCAGTGACGTGTCAATTTGCTAATCACTTACGGGCGATTTGTGGTTTGCCGTTAGGTAGCACCGCCGCAAAAGGCTATAGCGCGATGTTTAATATTATTGGCGAATATCCTGAACAGAAAAAAATCTTAAGTATCCCTGAAGCGCATTATCATACCTATGAAAAACAGGCAAAACCTAAGCGTAAGTTAGGCCATATCACTATTAATGTGGCGGATAAAGCTATTTACGAACAACGCTTGCGGCAATTGCAAAAAATCTGGTTATAATTATTTTTACCACTTCTTTTTAAGCGTGCTGTTATTTGTTGTGAGTATTGGGTAAGTCTTTCTTAAGGGTAAGTTCGGCGCGAATGATTTTAATATTTTTTGGCGCTTGTATTCCAATTCTTACTTCCTCACCACTACGGCCTAAAATAGTGATTTTAATATCGTCACCGATAATTATACTTTCTCCTTTGCGCCGATCTAATATGGGCATTATTTTCTCCCTGATGTGGATTGATCAATAGATTAATTTAAGGATTAACCTTATAGGTTAATTTATGCTATGCTAAAGGCGAATACAAGATTTTTTATTGAAATAAATAACCATGTTAGCGAAGGATAGGATCGAAGAGCAGGTTGCTCAGCTGTTGAAGGAAGCGAGTTTAGGCGCAGAGTTTCCTTTGCCGGTAGAAAAAGTTGTCGAACATTTAGAGTTTGCCTGTCATTTTTATATGCCCGATAAAGATGTTGAAGATATTGCTAGCGCCGTTAATCATGTCCAAAAAAAAATTTATGTCAATCAACAGAATTCACCTTTCCAACAGCGATTAAGCATTGCGCGTGCAATAGGCTGTATTGTATTACATGGCGCCAATCAAGATTATATTAGCTATTTACACTCAAGTAATGATCCTAAAGAACAGGCGGTGATCTATTTCGCAGAAAATTTATTAATGCCAGAAACTATATTTAAGCAAGTATGGTTGGCAACCAAACAAGACGTTATTCAATTAGAACAATTTTTTGGGGTCACTCAATTTAGCATTAGTGGCCGTGCGATAGATTTAGGTCTGCGCTGAACGCAAAATTTCAGCGTTCAGTTATTTAGTGGGGAAAAGGTTAATTAAGTAAGACACCTCTTGGGGATACTTATTAAGTAACCGCAATAAATTACTGGTTGCTCGGATAGGCACTGCTTCACTGCGTTCATAGCGGCTAAATGCATTAGGCCCGCCGCCACAAATGCGGGCCGCTTCCTTCTGGGTGAGCTTTAAATTTTTTCTAATTTGCCTAACTTCTTCAGAAGTTAATAGGCCGTTAACAATCGCATAAAGTTCTTTCGTATCTTTGTCGCTGGGCTTATTGCCTAAGCGAGTAAAGACGGTTTGTCTGCATTGTTCACAAAGCTTGTTTAACAGTTTAAAGACAACCGGGGTTTTTATTAATGGCTCGTTTTTATTAGCATAGATTTTATTGGCATTGTATTTTTTTTTGCAGACAGGACATTTATCCATGCTATTCCCCTTATATTTTTATTATTAGTTATCAATATCTTTATTGGTGGATAGTTTAGGGTATAAGTTTACTCATACCTGAAGTTGAAAGCTAGATGTATGAATAAATAACTATTTTTTTTGTAGTATTTTTTACCTTTTAAGGGTAAGTAACTGATAAAAAAGCCGAAAACCAATGATGATTTTGTAAATATTCTTACATAGATAAAATCTTTTGATGACGCTCCGTTTTATGAAAATCAGGTAATATATATTTGTATGATTTAATATTCATTTATAAGCGTGGGAGTTTATTATGGCAACCGATATGACAAAAGATACCGTAAAGGTGGGTAACGATTTATTAGAATATCTCTATGATAGTTACAATGGTTATAAGGAATGTGCAGAGCAAATAACGGATCCTGTTATGCGGGATTTATTTAATTCATTAGCTTCACGCAGACAGGCAATGATTAGTGAATTATCAACTCAAATACGTAACTTAAATGAAGAACCTGTTAAGAACGGATCCATGACTGCGGCTGCGCATCGTGTTTTCATTGACGTAAAAAGTTTAATAACAGGTGGT
>CAIUAS010000316.1 GCA_903897205.1 uncultured Gammaproteobacteria bacterium | reverse complement strand
GTAACGGCAACACGAATAGATGAACAAGGCAAATTAAAAGATGAATTGCAAGCTCCCCTTTTAGTTCATTATGCCGAAGACGACACCACCAATATCACTTCACCTCATTTTATTATTTATAATACCGATACCACTGAGCAGCCATGGCATATTTATGCTAATTACGGCAAAGCACGAGATGGAATTAATAGGTTAGAGCTTTGGGATCAGGTAAAACTAGAACAACTAGCAGGCACCAATAATGCAGCCATCTCCATGATAACATCCGCTATGACGGTGTTTCCAAAGCAACAATATGCTCAAACGCAACAACCTGTTAAAGTATGGCAATTAGGCAGCGTGGTTACTTCCGTAGGCTTACATGCAAACTTAAAAACCGGAGATATCGACTTATTATCACAAGCACGCGGCAAATATCAACCTGACACCAACGGTAAATAAAAATTGATGCGACTTATTTTCCTTTTACTCATATCCGTGTTGCCCAGTTGGGCCATGGCAGCCAGTAGTGATAAACAACAAACCGCTTATATTACTGCGGACAGTACCACATTAAATTATAAAACACGCACCGGTATTTATCGGGGCCACGTCAAAATGACTCAAGGCACCACTGTCATATTAGCTGATAAAGTTATTACTTATTTCACTAAGGACAACAAACTAGAGAAAGCAACTGCCACAGGCCAATTAGCGAGCTATTCAACCTTGCCTGACGACAGCCAACTACCCTTTACTGCCGTTGGTCAAACCATCAATTACTATCCTCTGCAAGGCTACGTAGAGCTGATTGCTCAAGCTCAAACAACTCAAGGCAAAGATAGCTTAGCGGGACCACATCTTAAGTATGATATTAACCAACAAACGGTGGTTTCATTAGCTGAAAAAAATGGTCATACTACAATCATCATTCAGCCTAATCAAAAAATAGCACAATGAATATATTACGAGCGCAAGGATTAAAGAAATCCTATAAAGCCCGCGAGGTTGTACGGGATGTTTCTTTGCAAATTCAAACAGGTGAAGTAATTGGTCTATTAGGGCCCAATGGCGCCGGTAAAACCACCAGCTTTTATCTCATTGTCGGTTTAATACGTTGCGATCAAGGTCATGTCTTTTTAAATGAGCAAGAAATCACTCACCTTCCTATGCACGAGCGTGCCCGGTATGGTATTGGTTATTTGCCTCAAGAAGCTTCCGTATTCCGCAAACTAACCGTTGAAGAAAATATTTTAGCTATTTTAGAATTACGCAAAGATCTTTCACAAAAACAGCGTAGAGAACATCTAGAGGACTTACTAAGTGAATTCCATATAAGTCATCTACGTGACGCAACTGGCATTAGCTTATCCGGAGGCGAAAGACGGCGGCTTGAAATTGCTCGCTCTCTCGCCTTAGAACCAAAATTCATGTTATTAGATGAGCCCTTTGCTGGCGTTGACCCTATTTCTGTATTAGATATTAAGCGCGTTATCACCCATTTACGCGAACGAGGCATTGGAGTTCTTATCACTGATCATAATGTTCGTGAAACCCTAGACATTTGTAACCGTGCTTATATTGTTAGTGAAGGCCAAATTATATGTATGGGATCGCCTAAGGAAATATTAGCTAACCAGAAAGTCAGAGAAGTTTATTTAGGCCATGAGTTCGACCTATAACCTAGTGTGCCTACGGTTTGTCACAGAGTATTATAATTAATTATAAGTTACACTTTGTCCAATGCTCTATGATAAGCTAAAATAAAATAATGAAGATTACTAAAGGAGAATATTTATGCAAATTAACATAACCGGTCATGGTGTACAGCTTACCCCTG
>CAIUAS010000315.1 GCA_903897205.1 uncultured Gammaproteobacteria bacterium | reverse complement strand
CTACACTCATCGACAGAAGCTGCGTTTCTGCGTTGCTCACACCATAGGCCATCGCCAGTTCTAATAATTGCTTTGTGGTCACCTCTTTTAGGCCTTGCAGGCTCGCTGTACTTAAACCGGTAAAACTGGCTTCATTCCCTGGCAATAACGCCCCCGTGACCGCGCCTTCAAACACGCCCTGCCACGAAAACTTGCTTTGATCATGCATCGCAATCGCAACGCCTTTGATGGTGCGGGCGTATTGGCTTAGGCGGGGGTGGTGGCATGCCTCCCACCAGCGCAGGCATGATATTCTCATCAAAATATTCAACAGCGTGCTGTAAGGCGCGAAATCCCCATAGCGCGTGTGAGTCGGCAGCAAAGTCGGCATGCTGAGGATGGTGCCGGGCATTAAAGGATCATCCGGCGAGCTTATTAAACTGTCCGCACCAAATTTATTAAGTTACTTTTTCTCCACGCGCATCCCAAATTTCGCCTTTATTTGTATCAATCAACATACTTAAAACATATCCTTCAAATCCACTCCAGCTATCCATAGTTGAATTATATAAATTAATACATTCAAGCTGTACTAATATAATATCTTTCGGGCAAATTGAATTATATTTTTGCCTAGGAAGATCAAATGGTGTTTCTATCTTAGAAAAAAAAGTTTCCTTCCATATATTATAAGCTTCTATAGCTGTTGCTCGCTCAGGAATTCGAGTTGAAACTTTAATAAAATATTTTTTATATCCCTTAAGATTTTTTATTATTTCATGCCTCTCTAATATTTTATAAATAAACTCTGAAATAAAATTATCTATCGTTGTTCCATCCGCTTTAGGTAAAATTAAAATATCTTTCAGATTTACAAAATCTGAAAGATCCTTTTCACCTCTTGCGAAATCATGCAAACATTTTGATTTAATAAAATCCAACAATCTCATAAGTAAAAACTACCTTAGCCATGGCCATTGGCTAGTTTGCAATGGCTCTACTACTAGCTCAGGCCCTCCATTAGGTAATCCTTGTCCTCCACCAAGAAAGTTTAAATTCACATCATTAATAAGCGGCGATCTTGGCAACATATCGGTTATTCCAGTAATTTTGGAAAACACAAAACCTTGATTTAATTGATAAGGATCATTTAATCCTAGGTTTAAAGCTAATTGTGTAGCTTTAAAAAAGCTCACTTGACTTCCATAAGTAAATAATCCAACTTTAACCTGTTGGTTTGACTGAATATTTCCCAGTGTATCTGAAACCGATTTATAATCCGTTAAATACGTTCCGTTACCACCTATTGCATTATATTTTTCAAACCAACCAGTTGGTGAAATATTATAGCCCACATTTTCTTGTAACATTGCGTACTGCCTCACCATTGCGCCTTCTGGATTAATTGCAGTTTTAAACATCGCATTGGCCGCTGCAACTTCTCCCATCTCGCCAATAATAGACACTCCTTTAGCTCCCACAGGGATAGCTGCCATCGTTCCCCAAGCATAACCTTGCACATAGGGATTAGATGATTGTGTTGCGGCGTAAATTTCAGTTGCTCCTTGCCTAATGCCATTTAAATTAATTGTTAACAATCCCTTTACTGTATTAATAGGGTGAGCGAGAGGATAGACAATACTATCGCCAAGTCCATTTATAAAACCAACGCTTTCCCATAGTAAGTTTGATAAGCCAGATAAAAACCCATTCCCTGCCATTTTATCATAATTACTTGCCTGCAAATTAACGCCACCCCCATTTATCAGTGATGGATTGCCTACCGTCGAGACTGTGCTAGCGTTGATTCCAAACCCATCACTCGCCTCGGCAAATTCCATTTTCTGCAAGGCACCTTCAAACTGCTGATCGCTATACTGCGTTTGGTTCGGCGCTGGTTTGCCGCCGCCGAACACTTCGAACTGGTTTAGTTTTTTCGAGTATTGATCCGTCTTCGCTTGCGTGGCATTGCCATAGGAGCTGTCGGGATCATTGCTGGCCGTGTTATCGGCATTGCTCGCGGCGCGACTTTGATTGGCGACT
>CAIUAS010000314.1 GCA_903897205.1 uncultured Gammaproteobacteria bacterium | reverse complement strand
CAACGAACACTTGCGATTGTGTTTTTTGTATTTGGTAGAAGTTAAAATGAGTATTGCTTGGCAACCAACTGCTAATATAGAGACCTTAAAATTACGTGCTAAGCTTATCGAAAAAATTCGCGCTTTTTTTACGGCACGCGGTTTATTGGAAGTTGAAACGCCTTTACTCTGCCACTCTACGGTTACCGATTTGCATCTACATAGTTTTCAGACTTCTTATCAGGCTGATGATCACACCGAAAAATCTACTTTATATTTACAAACATCGCCCGAATACGCCATGAAACGTTTACTAGCAGCGGGAAGCGGCCCTATTTTTCAAATAGGCAAAGCATTTCGTAACAGCGGTGAATTTGGTCGTATGCACAATCCTGAATTTACCATGCTCGAATGGTATCGACCTGGTTTTGATCACCATCATTTAATGGATGAAATGAATGATTTATTACAAGCAACATTAAATATTGGATCCGCTGAAAAATTTAGTTACGCTGAATTATTTGAAAAACATTTGGCGCTCAACCCTCACACTTGCAGCGTCGATGAATTACAAAATAAAGCGCGAGAAGTCGGCATAATTGAAATTCCTCATTTTGATAATAGAAATAAAGATAATTGGTTATTTTTATTAATGAGTCATATTATCGAACCCCAACTAGGAAAAAAGTTTCCTGCTTTTGTTTATGATTTTCCAAGTTCACAAGCCGCGCTTGCCAAAATACGCAACGACACTCCACCGGTTGCGGAACGATTTGAGGTTTATTACAAAGGCATTGAATTAGCCAATGGTTTCCACGAATTAACTAATGCGGAAGAACAGAAAAAGCGCTTTATGAATGATATAGCGCTCAGAAAAAATGCCAATTATTCTCTACCCCCGCTGGATGAGCGCCTATTAGCTGCTTTAAATCATGGCTTGCCTAATTGTGCAGGCGTTGCGTTAGGCATTGATCGATTAATTATGCTTGCTGCCAACAAAAACAGCATTGCGGAAATTATTAGTTTTAATATTGAACGGGCTTAATAATAGATCAAACCCGTTGAGATTTTACATTTTATAAATCCTAAGAAGGGGTTATAAAACGCAAAACCTCAGCCTACTACTGATCAAAAACTTCCTATGCTGCAAACACAGTATAATTTCATTAACGCATTTCTTCGCAAGAACGTCCAAGTTGCGCTAGCCCTCCTTCTAAATAATCTGCTGCCAATGGTCTGGAAAGTAAATAATTTGCCGTATGTGTAGTCCAGTTATTGCGTGCGGTTTCAAGCGCCGTTTCCCATTCATCAATAGAATAATCTTCTCGGCCAAGATACATAAGTGCAACCAGCATTATCTGTTGATCAGGCTCCAAGTTCTCTATTGTTTTTTTGGCATCTAAATAAGATAAATCATCACGATGACTTGCCAGCGTTTGTAACCAGTCATTATCTTCTGAAAATTCAGGAGGGCCTTCTACCGGAAAAGTAACACTTTCTTTTGCCTGAAATACCCGTATTTTTTGGATAATATCACAAACGATACCTGCGTTAATTTCTAGCATATGCTATTTCCTCTCAAAGTTAAGCAATTTTATTTTTAATAATATCAAACGCATTACACTATATTTATCATAAAACATACTCAAGCTTTTAATATCGACATTTCTTTAACTCTTCTGTAATCATTTACCGTATAATAACGTAAATAAACAATTAATTTTTTAATACTTAAATATAAATAAAACATTATTGGTAATATAAGAGAGTAATCTAAATAATGTAGATTACTTACGTATTTTAATTATTTTTGCTGACAAGAAATTATGTTGGGAATGTTATAGTGAAAGCTTAATAATAAACATAGAGGGCGCGTGCTAAATTAATATTTCGTTACTTTTAATAACCCTAGCTCCTGCACTTTGCATTTCTGCTAATGCATGAGTTTCATCGTCGGATTGCAAATTTACTGCACGACAGGCGTCTGCAATAATGTAAGTTTTAAACCCTAACATACATGCATCTAACACTGAAAATTTTACGCAATAATCTGTGGCGACGCCTAATATATAAACTTCTTCAATGCCTTTTTTCTTCAGATAATCATCTAAACCCGTCGATTTGCGATGTGCATTATCAAAGAAAGTGCTATAGCTATCGATATTAGGATCGGTGCCCTTATGAAAAATTTTATGGATACGTTTAGTATCCAATCCATTAACAAAATCTGCGCCCTGTGTGTGTTGCACACAATGATCAGGCCATAGAGTTTGTGGTAATCCTGCCAGTTCGATTTGTTCGCCCGGTTTGCGGCCTTTATGATTACTTGCAAAACTACCATGATTGACGGGGTGCCAATCTTTGGTGGCGACTATTAAGTCGAAATATTTTTGTAATTCATTAACAATCGGCATTATTTCGTTACCGCCAGTGACTGGCAAACTACCGCCAGGCATAAAATCATTTTGTAAATCAACTAAAATTAATGCTCGTGTACTACGGCCACCACGGCGCGCTTTTAAAATCAATTCGGTTTTTAATTCAAAGAGTTGTTCTTCCAATCCAACAGGATAAATATGCGGATTTAAAAAACGGCGAATGCTTTCATGAAAACGTTTTATTTCAGTTTTTGCTTTTTGGCGAATATCACTTAAAACTGGTTGTTGATAAATTAATTTACCTTGACGATAAACTGGTTTTAATAATTCGATAAAGGGTGTGTTAAGTGAAATTTTGCGACGCTTAGTCATATCCAGTGGATCAACAATCACACATTCAGCAGGAATACCTAATATTTCATCATAAATTGCATCGGCCATCGCTCCACTATTGGTTAAATAACGGCGAACTTGTAACATTCCAGGCGTCGATATTTTAGTGATTTGTTCTGAGAGTTTTAGTTTATATTGCCATTGGCCATTTTGATCTTTTAACGCAGCTAATTTATATACACCATTGAGTGCCGGTTGATCATAGGCTGTCGCTAATTTAGTACCAACACCCCATACATTAATAGTGGCACCCTGATCTTTTAAACTGCTAATAACATGTTCATCCAGATCATTACTACCAATGATAGCGGCGTCATTAAATCCGGCTTGATCTAATAATTTACGCGCTTCTATACTCAAGTAAGCTAAATCACCCGAATCTAAACGAATGCCTATTAAACGTTGACCTCGCTCTTTTAACAGCTTGCCAATTTCAATAGCATGGCGGACGCCTTCAAGTGTGTTATAGGTATCGACTAAAAAAACACAATTATTAGGGATGTTTTCGGCATAAGCTTTAAACGCAGTTAATTCTTCAGGAAACGACATAACCCAACTGTGGGCATGCGTACCGCCAACAGGTATGCCATATAATTTCCCGGCTTGTAGATTAGAGGTGGCAGTGCATCCACCGATATAAGCAGCACGGCTCGCCACTAAACCGCCGCTAAACCCTTGTGCACGCCTTAAACCAAATTCTAAAACAGGCTCACCTTTAGCAGCGTAGCAAATACGTGCCGCTTTAGTTGCAATCAATGATTGAAAATTAATAATATTTAGTAATGGGGTTTCTAATAATTGACACTGTAACAAAGGCCCTTTGATACGTAATAAAGGCTCATGTGGAAATGCAATATCGCCCTCCTCCATGGCATCAATATCGCAATTAAATTGCATTGTTGTTAGATAGTTTAAAAAATCGTTATCAAATAGTGGTTTGTCGTCATTGCCTTTTATAGTTGCCAAATAAGCAATATCAGTTTCGCTAAACTGCCACGTTTGTAAATATTCAATAACTAAACCTAAACCTGCGCAAATGGTGTAACCGCTTTGAAAGGGTGGTCGCCGAAAATATAAATTGAACACCGCTTCTCGTTCATGCAGGTTTGTTTTCCAATAACCATAGGCCATGGTTAATTGATATAAATCCGTGACTAAGGCAAACGAGGTATCAAAAAATGAATTGGTAGTTTGTGTCATATACTTTCTTAAAATTTGAGCAGCCAATAGCAAAGTGGTTATTATGATAAACACTGGGGGAAAAAGACACTATGTGATATTAGCAGGCTGAAAAAAACCACCTCTGCAAGAGAAGTGGCTGAGATATACAATTACTTCACTTAAATGGAGCGAATAAACTTAACCGCCCATTTGTTTTTCACGAATTTCATCTAAGGTTTTGCAGTCAATGCAGAGAATAGCGGTAGGACGCGCTTCTAAACGGCGTACGCCAATTTCCACACCGCAAGCCTCACAATAGCCATATTCGCCTTCGTCAATGCGCTGCAAAGCTTCTTCAATATTTTTAATGTATTTAAGTTCGCGATCGCGTGTGCGCAATTCCAAGCTAAATGCTTCTTCTTGGGTAGCGCGATCATTTGGATCTGAAAAATTAACAGCTTCATCCTGCAAGTGGTGAACTGTTCTTTCCATTTCATCCATAAATTCTTTTTTCCTTTGCAACAAGATTACACGAAAGTGTTCTTGTTGTTTTTTATTCATATATTCTTCGTCTGTTCCAGTCTCATAGGGAAGAAGATCGTCAGTTATATCAACGGAAGTTGGAATAATATCAACGTTCTGGTCTGTACGTTTTGCTGGTTTCTT
>CAIUAS010000313.1 GCA_903897205.1 uncultured Gammaproteobacteria bacterium | reverse complement strand
TGGCAGCCTCTTGTGCAGTACGAATTCCACCCGCTGCTTTAAAACCACTCGAACGGTTGGTGTTTTTAATAGCGAGCAACATAGCGGCAGTGGCTGACAAAGTTGCGCCTTCCGATATTTTACCGGTAGAGGTTTTAATAAAATCAGCGCCAGCTTCAAGCGCCGCTACACTAGCGGCATAAATAATTTCAAATTTTTGTAAAGCACCCGTTTCAAGAATAACTTTTAAAGTTATATTCTCGCCACAAGCTTTTTTGCAGGAACTAACAAAAGAAGTAATGATAGTTTGTTGGCCGGCTAGATAAGCTGAATAGGGCATCACAACATCAATTTCTTGAGCGCCGTTTGCAATGGCAGTATTAATCGTAGTTAATGTGGCGCCTAAATCTGTACTACCTTCCGGAAAATTTGCAACAGTAGCAATTTTTATTGAACTACCAAACAAGCTTGCTTTTGCCGGTTTAATAAAATGCGGGTAAATGCAAACAGCAGCGACTTTACCTAATAACGTATCTGCTTCATGACATAATTGCGTAATATCTGCTAAAGTAGCATCTTCATTTAAATTAGTTAAATCTAATAAAGGAATAATACGTTGAGCAAAGCCATCCTCAACAATAGTGCCTTTTGCGGCCTGAATAAGTTCAGCAGTTTCAGAAAAAGTATTAGCAAGGGTCACGATGTAAACTCTCAAGTACGCTGGTCATTAAACGGCTCATATCGGTGGCGGCTAGTTTACCATAATGCAGAGTATGTTCATGGGTAATTTCTTCATTACCCATGCCTGCTGCAAAATTAGTGATGGCGGCAACAGCAGCAACCCGCATACCGCAATGCCGCGCTACTAGTACTTCAGGGATAGTCGACATGCCAACGGCTTCTCCGCCAAGTATCTTAAAAGCGCGTATTTCAGCATGCGTTTCAAAATTCGGGCCAGGAATGCCAAGGTAAACACCTTCAGCTAATTTAATATTTAAACTATGAGCAACCGTGCGAAAACGCTGACGTAATTTAACATCGTAAGCTTCATCCATTGCAAAAAAACGCGGGCCAAATTCTTCGTCATTAGGGCCAATTAATGGGTTACTTGGATGTAAATTAATATGATCAGTAATCAACATAAGCTGACCAGGCCCAACATCTTCTCGCAGCGATCCAGACGCATTAGTCGTGATCAATATTTCGCAACCAATTAATTTGAGCGTACGAATAACCGTTTTAAAGGCGCTATAAGGCGCGCCTTCATAAGGATGAATTCTTCCCTGCATACAAGCCACCGGCATTTCACCTAAATAACCCAGCACTAATTGGCCAGGATGGCCAGCAACCGTACTGACTGGAAAACCAGGCAAGTCTGCATATGAAAAAGTAATTTGCTGAGTAATAGCATTTGCCAAGCTACTTAAGCCAGAACCTAAAATGAGGCCTATTTTTGGCTTAAATTCAGCTATTTTGCTAAGAATGATATTAGCGGATTGAGAAGGGTGTATTTGCATTAAAACCTCTATCATTATTTGGGGGGAACATAGCCGGCCGGCGCTTGACTCTCGTTGCCAAATAAAAATTTGTCCATTTCAGCAGCCAAAAATTCACGTGCTTTGGGCTCAAGCATATTAAGCCGATATTCATTAATAAACATA
>CAIUAS010000312.1 GCA_903897205.1 uncultured Gammaproteobacteria bacterium | reverse complement strand
TTTTTTATATTCATTAAGAAGCATATGATGTTTTTTAATGGCGCCAGCTTCGTTAAACCAGCTAAATGTTACTGTGCCAGCAGTTACAAAACCTGTTACATATGGATTAGCATTAGCTAAATAATAATTAGCTAACCCAACAGATGCCATAATTAATAAATCTTTATAATTTGATCGATTTTTGAAAGCATCTTTTATACTATATTTAATTTTTTTATCCTTACCTAATTCTATATCTTTAGCTGTATCAGAAGCGGGAGGGGTTTCATCAGGTAAGTCGAGATTTTTTAAATAAATAAATTGAACTTTGCCTGTCAAGGGGCCTGTTTTATTTAAAAGGTGTAAATTTAATTGATTAAGTATTTCAATATCATGTTCGCTTAGCGGTTCACCATTACTTGCCATGAGTATAGGAGTATCTGTTAATACGGTTTTAACTTTTATTTGATAAACTAAAGTGTCTTCCCGATAAGTTGTATTATCTTGCAAGGCATTGATTAAATTTGTTTTGAAATTTTCGCTTTCAATATCATCAATTAAAGCAAGTACTTTTTTAATGATTTCTGCAAGTTCTATAGGTGATTTTTCTGGGGATTTTTTGCGAGCAGATGGTTGTTCATGCTTAATATTTCTTTTAATAAATGCTTGCGCAACGTCATTACCTTTAAGTAGATCATTTATTTTAGTTAACTGTAAATAACGTAATTCAAGTGCTCCATAGTGATATGGTGCATCTATGTTTAAATCTTCACCTCGAATTTTTTTTAAAGTATCTTCCGCAATTATTACACCGCACGAGACCGTGTCGCCTGCAATTTGTCTTCTTTGGTAAGGGCTTTGTTTGCTTCGGAAAGTTAATTGTGCCTGAGAATCAATAGTTGTTAATCGATTATTAATTGCTTGCTTAATAGGTTCTAAGGATTTTTGAGAAATTATCCCGCCTCCATAAGGGTTATGTGTATATATATCAATATAGTATTTATGCTTTTTTTTGTGAATTAATATCTCACCTAATAGCCAATGTCCCATATATTCATTATAAGGGAATAATATTTTAATATCTGTTTTCCTGGCGCTTAGGATATTAGTTAGTTCGTCAAAAATATCTTTTTTAGCTTGCTGTATTTTTTGTAGCTCATTTTGAAATTCCAGGTATATTGCTTCGATATTTCCTTCGAGGTTATCTATAATTTGTCGGCACTGTTCTAGGTTTGCACTAAACTCAATAGCTCTCTTATTAATAATTTCATTAAAATTTTCTATGTTTCTCTGTTCAGAGGATAATTGGATTAATTCTTCTAGTACATTTTCAATAGTATCTTTAATGCGAGTAGACTTATCAAAGTGATAAGTAGAGTTAAGAGATGGAATGCCGATCTGGTAGTAGTATTGAGCTTGTTCAGCATCCAGGTCGTCAATCGCTTCTGCTACAACAACATGGTATGTTTTGCCGTTTACATCGCTGCACTGACTATTGAGCAGGTAAGTATGCTGTGATTGGTAGCCGCCCAATTCGTGAGTGATGCAGGTATCTATGTATGTTTGAATATCGCTGTCTACATATAGCCTATTTTTATCAATACTACTTTTATCTATGACCCCTGGTGCATTATGTTTTTTCATGGCATGTACTCTTGACAGCAAGCACGTTTATCTTAAGTATAGTCCAAAAATAATTTACTCTGGCTAGCTGTGAAATATAGTATATAGCAGGGTCACCTCATTAAAATTCGGCTGCGAGGATTTTTTCCAAAAAAGCATTATCCCAGCCAGCCATTTTTCTCATTCTCTTCAAGGAAAGCCTTGGAGAAGCTTTCTTAACAATGGCCATATTTCTTGGAGCGTTTCCTTTGCGAATTCTAGATTGATCATCGCCAAAAGAGACATCCAAGACCCAGTGCAACTTATTCTCTACGCCCCAATGTTGGCGGACAGCATTAAAAATAGACTTTGTTTCAGCAGCCAGGCTACTAATGTAATAGCGTTTTTCAGTTGTTAGCTCGCCTTTTATTTCTCGAACGCTTTCAATTTCAACAACACTGTGCAAATTCTTCCAATGAGGATACTGCTCTTTTAGCCAGCCAATATCTTCAGTCACTGTGCAACGACGTGTTTCTAATCGGCCATGGCCTTTATCATAGTCTTCATCACTGTGAAAAATAATCCCTTCTGGCTTGCTTTCAAACAGTAAACGAACATCATCATTCAACCTGCCTTTTAGGTTCCCTTCAAGGCCAATTAAATAATCAGCTTCTTTCTCAATTATTTTTTCAACAATTTTGCTTTGACAATCCATGGCATCAATGTTCACTACAGCGCCGGCTACATCTAATAAATCGAGTAATTCAGGGATTGCTGTAATTTCATTACTTTGCATTTAGTGAATTCATTAGAAGCAGCAAAACAAATTTTGATTTGGTACACGTGGCGTTGGATTATAGAGCAAATTTTCAGGACGATGGAAAAAATAAGAGAAATGCATCTGATTTTTTTACAAAAGATGAACTTATTTTTCTTTTCATGATTTGCAAAAAATTAACAGGGAAAACTGAAAAACAAAAAAAACCTCATACGCAAAATAGCATGGCCTGGGTATCTTGGATTATTGCAAGATTAGGAGGTTGGAATGGATATGCCAGTGAAAGTCCGCCAGGTCCAATTATAATGTTGCGTGGGTTGCAAAAGTTTGAACTTCAATATGAGGGTTGGCTTTTGGCTCAATAAAATGTGTGCATCGGATAGCCCTAGAAGAACTAAAAAAATCAATATTACAAAAAGCTTTTAACGGAGAGTTAACATGAGCGCGCTTATATTATTTGAAGAAAAGCAAGTTCGGCGGACGTGGGATGAAGCTAAGCAAAGATGGTATTTTTCGGTGCAGGATGTAGTTGAAATACTGACAGGAAGCACTGACATTAAACAGTATGTGAAAAAGCTAAAAAGCCGTGATCCTGAATTAAGTCGCAACTAGGGTACAATTTGTACCCTAGTTGCGATGTCTGCTGCGGATGGCAAAATTCGTAAGATTCAAGCGGCGTCTATGGAAGGTTTGTTGCGAATTATTCAATCTATCCCCTCAGTTAAAGCCGAACCCTTCAAACGCTGGCTCGCTAAAGTCGGCGCTGAACGGCTTGAAGAAATAGAAAATCCTGAACTGGCCGCCAAACGGGCACGAGAGATTTATAAGCAAAAAGGCTATTCCGATGACTGGATCGAAAAACGGGTGCGTGGGATTGCCGTTCGCGATGAGCTGGCGGAAGAGTGGAAAAAACGCGGGGTGAAGGAGCAAAAAGAATATGCCATTCTCACTGCCGAGATAAGCAAGGCAACGTTTGGAATGACGTCGGCGGAATATAAAAAATTTAAAGCCCTCGACAAACCCAATGAAAATCTCCGTGATCACATGACCGATCTGGAATTGATTTTTACGATGTTGGGAGAAGCCTCCACCACTGAGATCGCGAGAAAAAAAGATGCGCAGGGATTTTTAACGATAATAAAAAAGCGGCCCAAGCAGGTGGCAGCATTGCAGGTAATGCACGACAGGAATTAGAGAAGAAAAGCGGCACGAAAATTGCAACCAGCGAAAACTATAAAGTATTGCCAGAAATTAAACAGAGAGTGCTTAAACAAATTAAAAAATGATAACAAGTGGGCGGGTTTTCTTAGGTTGGGCAAAACACAGTTAAAAATCTTACCTCATGGCATCAGCATAATATGTTACTATTTGGAACTCGGTAAACCCAGGTTAAGGTGAGTTTGGCGAAACTTAATCGTGTGGTAATTAATCTTCGTTGGAGTTCGTGTTGCTCGGTTCAACGATCTAATTATAGGATGGTTTATGTATAAATTAAGTTATAGGTTAAAAAAATTAAGCCTTTATTGGGTGGTTGCATTATTACCATTATTTTTTATTAAAATGGCTTTAGCGAATAATACTAATCTGCCTCAATATTCGGATTATCCAGCTGTTGTGTTATGTAAAACGGCTAAGCCGCTTAATTTGGATTTTAGTGAAAATAAGCAAGCAGCTGTTTTTCGTACACGTTTACAGGCAGCGGCAAAGCAGCAACCTAATTTTGCAGGGCATTATATTTTAACTTCTTGGGGTTGTGGCGCATTTTGTAAAACCATCGCAATTATTGATGCGGAAACGGGTAAGGTTTATATGCCAGTGCCAAATGATTCAAGTTGGGAAAATTATTTGGTCGGTTGGAGTTATGAAAAACCACAGCTAGATAGCAAGTTATTAGTGATTAATGCGCAATTAACCACGGCGCCTAGGTCGAATGTGAATTCTTTAAAAGGACCGTTCCGTTACAATGAAATTTATTATAAGTGGGAAAATAATCAGTTGGTTCGTATCCAATAAATTTTAAAGCAGCGTGTGCATATTTGTATATGCAAAAACACCAGGCGGCAAGTGGATTATTCTGTTTGCTTGTCTGGTGAGTAGGTTTGATGGGTTTTATTTAAATAGACTTCCTCTCGATTAACCGATACTTCTTTGGGGGCAACGATGCCAATTTTGACCTGTTTGCCCTTCGTTTTTAATACGATTATTTCAATATTATCATTGATGATGATTTTTTGTTTTATGTTGCGGGTTAAAATTAGCATATTTTTATAGTTACACCTTTCTTTGTTGCATAATTGCGCTCTAAAATGGCAAGATTAATTCTTTGAAGCATTTTTATTATACATGAAGTCGAAATTATGTCTACAAGTATAGTCCAGAGGCAAAGCAACTTTTACTCTTAGGGCATTTTCGCCAGCTAACGTTTTTCCATTTATAGCTGCTTCGAACTCATCTTCAGTGTCCTTGCAAACTCGTCATCCAGCTGGTTTTCCCCGTCTTCTTTATTAAGCGCTTTCTAATTGAGCCAAGGCTTTAAAATTAACAACTAAGTTTTTAGTTGACATCTACTAAATCTATAGTTATAAAAGTAGAGAATTATTCCGAGAAAAGCTTAAATTTAATTATGAAACCAATAAAACTGACTTCCGTGGAACAAGAATTTATGGAAATATTGTGGCGCTTAGGGGAAGGAACTGTGCATGATATTTTGGCGCATTTACCGAATAAGCGTGAGCTAGCTTATACATCGGTATCTACTATTTTGCGTATTTTACAGCAAAAAGAAATAGTCAGTGCCCGCAAAGTAGGGCGTCGGCATATATATAAGCCTAAACTGAGTAAGCGTATTTACGCACGAAAAACCGTTGAAAAATTAGTACATAATGTCTTTGCAGGGAATCCTATTGAGCTGGTGGCTAATTTAATCGCTAAAGAACAATTGACGAGAGCGGACATCGAGGTCATTCAAAACTTATTAAACCATAAGAAAAAAGAGCTGGGGGAATAATGCATTATTTAATGAGTTATTTACTTTTTAATTTAGCTATAGCAGTGAGTTATATAACAGCACGGGGGACGTTGGGTTATTGCTTGTGGTTGCAGCAGGGATATAGTCAGCAACTGAAATTAGCAAGATTTGCTATGCTGATAGCAGTAACCGCATTTTGGTTAATACCACCTATTTTAGCTTGGTTTGCATTAGATAATTACTCAGGCCCACTGTTTCAACCTTTTATAAGACATGCTTCTGATCAGGTGCTGAATTATTACGGCAATTTACCGATAACAAGCAAAACTATTAAGCAAACAATAATTCAGCTGCCGGATTTTGATACAGTAGTTATTGGTTTTTTAATGCTAATTACTAGCTTAAATTTATTATATCAACTGGCGAATGCCTATCAGTTAAAATCCCTTATTAAAAATAGTTATCAGGTTAAAAAAATAGGTAGGTTAACACTTTTGTCG
>CAIUAS010000311.1 GCA_903897205.1 uncultured Gammaproteobacteria bacterium | reverse complement strand
GACAAATTAGCCCTACCTTGGCTAATATTTCGATTGGTCTTTCCTCTGCTTTTGTTGATAACGGTACCTTGATGTTTGCGGTATTAAGCATGCACCCAGACTTACCAGTTGGACAATGGTTATTATTAACGTTAACACTGGGTGTAGGTGGTAGCTTATTAGCTATAGGCTCCGCGCCTGGAGTTGCCTTGTTAGGTCAAATCAAAGAAGGCTACACCTTTGCTTACCACATGAGATGGATGCCAGTGATACTGCTAGGTTATTTTGCCAGTATCGCTATGCATTTTTGGATAAACTCTCGATATTTTTAAGTGATTAATTACACGCTCACTAATTGCTACGTAGGTCAGTTTTAATGTCATCAAATACACAAAATCAAACTAAAAAACAACTTGCTGGCCTGTCTATGGGAGCAATAGGCGTAGTATTTGGCGATATTGGCACTAGTCCCTTATATGCACTCAAGGAAGTTTTTTTAAGCGGTTTAAACATCGATAAACTCCATGTTTTCGGTGCATTGTCATTGGTTTTTTGGACACTAACACTAGTAGTCACCATTAAGTACGCTATTTTTATTATGCGAGCTGATAATAAAGGTGAGGGTGGCATTATGGCTTTAACTGCACTCGCCCTAGAAGGCGCTAAAAATGAAAAAGGCAGTGCTAGAAAAATTAGTTTTATTATTACACTAGGCTTATTGGGAACGGTGTTATTTTACGGTGATAGTATTATTACCCCTGCTATCTCGGTTTTAAGTGCCATCGAAGGTTTGCAAATTGTTGCACCTCAATTAGTCGAATATATCATCCCCATTACCATCGCAGTGTTGGCTGTATTATTTATCATACAATCTAAAGGTTCAGGCAAGATGGGTAAATTATTTGCTCCCATAATGTGCGTTTGGTTTGCTTTACTTGCTGTAATGGGCTTAATGAATATTATTGAAATGCCAGAAGTATTGATGGCAGTCAATCCATATTATGGAATATCGTTACTTCTTGAATATGGTTGGCATAGTTTTTTTATCATGGGTGCGGTAGTTTTAGCCATAACGGGGGCAGAAGCTCTTTATGCAGATATGGGGCATTTTGGTTTAAAACCAATTCGCTATGCTTGGTTTGGTTTTGTGTTTCCAGCTTTATTACTTAATTATTTCGGACAAGGAGCTCTATTAATCCAGCATCCAGAAGCGATAGAAAATCCATTTTATTTATTGGCGCCTACTTGGGCTCTATATCCGTTGCTCATATTAGCCGCACTAGCTACTGTAATTGCCTCGCAAGCAGTTATTTCTGGCGCTTTTTCTATGACACGGCAAGCTGTACAACTGGGTTATTGTCCGCGTATGGCCATTTTACATACCTCAGGACAAGAGCAAGGTCAAGTGTATGTACCTGCGGTAAATTGGCTGTTAATGGTTGCTGTTTTTATATTGGTACTTAGCTTTAAATCATCAACGGCTCTAGCTTCAGCGTATGGCTTAGCTGTTACTGGAACTATGTTGGCCACCACCATATTGTCTTTTATTGTCATTAAAGCGTTATGGCAATGGAATAAATATACCAGTATTGCATTCTTGTCGACCTTTTTGACTATTGATTTCGCGTTTATTTCGTCGAATAGTTTAAAGATACCAACAGGTGGTTGGTTGCCTTTAGTCGTTGGTGCGGTGTTGTTTTTAGTATTAACAACATGGAGATCG
>CAIUAS010000310.1 GCA_903897205.1 uncultured Gammaproteobacteria bacterium | reverse complement strand
TGCAATAATGGCCACTTTATCTTTTACAGGCAAGCAAGCAGAACATCTGATATCATGGCGCCAGTTATAATCCTTGGATTGCGCCCAGCATAAAAACGAAATGATATGTACTTTCAACAAATAAAATGTTTTAAAAAAACCTATCTGCAACAAATTGACCCTATTAATGAGTGGTTAATGCTAGCGGTTAAAGCGACATTGGCTAGCTTAATTGCGGCTTGGCTCGCTAATTTTTATGTCCATAATCAAAGCATGTTTTTGATTTTGGGTACTATCTTTTTTATGATCACCTATCCAGATGCCAGTAAAAAACAGCAATTGATTGCTATTTTGTTAGCAGGTGGACTGGGAACGATCGGAGTGTTTTGGGTAACCCTTTGTAGCCAACATTTGCTACCATTATTGCTAATTACTGCTATTTACACCATGATTGCTTGTTATGCTAATGGCCTCAATTTAAATTATGGGATGGCCGGTTTGCTGGCTCTCTTGCTCGTTATTACTGCCGGTGGCGTGGCTGGCGATAAAATAATTGCTTATCAGCGCCTGGAGAATTGTTTGCTCGGGCTAATCATTGCACTCATCGTCAATTTTATTATTTTACCTAAAAATCCCGCGCGTAGATTAAAAAGAGGATTGCTGGTTTTGCTTAGCGATATGACCGATTATTTTTATCACACCTCAGCAGACTGTTTGCGCGGAAGTCATATTAATGCACGTCATTGGCAAATTAAAGAAAGGATATTATTCGTACTTAATAAAACCAACGGATTAACCAAAGAAATAAAAGCTCATTCAGCAGCCATTGAGCCGTTGCAAAAACTGTTATTGGCTGAGGAGAAACTCTGGCAAATCCTGTTACCGCTAACCACTATCATGACCTCGCCAGCTAATAACACCGCTTTTATTAATATCTTGCCAACGTTGGCTGAATTTAGTGCGGCCACACATAAACTCTTCCTGGGTTATAAACAGTATTTACAGCAGCCAATCACTTTAACGGGAGAAGAAAATTTTTTACGGGCGGTAGATAAGCTGCAAACAGAGATTGGCGAGCTTATTAATAACACGTTGCAAAAACCAATTATTTACCAATGGCCGTTCGATCTGAGTATGTTTTCCTATCTATTGGCTTTGTTTGCCAAAGAAATGCTAGCTTTTGACAAAGTATTACTTGCTGTAACTAAATAGTGAAATAGCGATGAAAAATTTTTTACAAATTGAATCTACGCATGCAAAACGTGCTATTCAGACCCTAATAGCAGCGATGGTTGCTATTTCAATTTATAAAACATTGAACCTAGGTTATGGCTATTGGATTGCCTTAAGCGCTATTATCACTATTCAAGCAACCACCGGCGCCTCTATAAAAAAAGCCAAAGACCGTTTGTTAGGCACGATCATGGGCGTTTTAATCGGCGTTGCTTTAATTAATATATTCCCGCCTAATAATTTATTTTTACTTTTTATCGTACCCCTGCTTATTTTTCTGACGATTTATTTGTTTAGTAGCTCTTATAGCTATAGCATATTTTTTGTGAGTATTTTACTGGTTATTTTAATGGCCAATAACAATCTATCACCTTGGCATTTTGCCTTTGCACGCATAGCAGATACCGCGATTGGTTTAGCGATTGGTCTGGCGGCGAGTTATTTATTATGGCCAAATGCCTCGCAAGATGAGCTGCAGCGTGATTTGCAGAAAACCGTTTTTTTATGTCAGGATTATTTTAAGGCTATCACCAGCAAATATTTAGATGCGCAGCCAATGGCAGTTGAAACGTCTAAAGAACAAATAGAAAACGCCTTATTAATTAGCATTAATTCTTTTAAGGCCTTTAGCTATGAACCTGGCATTATGAAAGTTACCGCTGAAGCTATTTATGCCTTTATTGTAAGCATTAACTCAATTTATAGTTATTTATTAACCTTGAATTTGGCGGCCTGTCAACCGAACTTGCAATATCTCTCAGCGCGAGATATACAGACGATCAAACAATTTATCGAAAAAATTAACCAAGGATTTAACCAAATAGCCTTAAACTTTAGCCCCAATAAGCAAGTGATTACTTTTGATTTTAATACCTTTATAACGGATATTCCGCTTATTCAAGAATCCACCGTTAAAATGATCCTTACCGAAGGCAATCAGAGCAAATGGGGTTTGATTTTATTTGCATGTCACTTAAAAAATATTGCTTTTGAATTAAAATATATGAATCAAGCGGTAACGCAATTGACCAGAGTACATGACGATTTTGTTTGATTTTGTGTTTTAAGCGCGCCACTGTGAAAATCAAACTTAAGAAAAAATAGCTAACAATTCCGCGACTTTGTTACGCTGGTCGCCCTTGCTGCTAATATAACGCTGTACTTCAAAGCTTATAATTTTAGCATTTCGATAAGCGTGCCGCGTAAATTCAGTCTCATGATTAGAGATAATAACGGGGATCCCTTGGTCTGCCAAGGCTTCCGCCAAACCGACAAGCTGTAATTGCTCATTTATCCCAAAGCCGTTAGTACTATAACCAGTAAAATTAGCAGTGCTAGACAAAGGTACATAGGGCGGATCACAGTAAACAATATCGCCTGATCTGGCAGCGCGCATCGTTGTTATAAAATCGGCGTGGCTGAAACTCGCTTTTGCAGCCATTTTCTGAAAATAAACCATTTCTTTTTCTGGAAAATAAGGCTTAGCAGATTTACCAAAAGGCGTATTAAAGTTCCCGCTACTATTATAACGACATAAGCCATTAAAGCAGTGCTTATTAAGATAGATAAAAAGTGCTGCTTTTAAACGTAAATCCTGCGTAGCATTAAATAAATGCCGCTGCTGATAAAACGTAGCCTCTGTATTATAAGCAGGATCAAAAAAACTACGGCAATAATCAATAAAGCACTGGCCTTCTGTCTGAAGATATTGGTAAAGCGCAATTAAATCTGCATTGATGTCCGCCAGTAAATAAGCTGAATAATGCGTATTTAAGAAAACGGCAGCCGATCCTAAAAAAGGTTCAACTAAGCGTTTGCCTGCTGGCAAGGCGGCGCTAATTCGCTCAATGATTTGATATTTATTGCCAGCCCATTTTAAAAAAGGTTTCATAGGGCGGCATTCTACGTGGTTTGCCCTTTTACTTAAAGTAACTAGAGCGTTTGTTTGATTAGAATAGGATTATGCTGATAATGAGCTATAATCAAACGGAGAATGGGTGTCAGCATAACTATCAAAAAATTAAGGCGTGTTTAATCATGGATGCGATGAGTCTTGGCCGATCGGAATTGTATATTAATCGTGAATTAAGTTTACTTGAATTTAACCGCCGTGTTTTAGCGCAAGCTAGGGATACCACCGTACCTTTATTAGAAAGGTTAAAATTTTTATGTATTTTCAATGCTAACCTAGATGAGTTTTTTGAAATTAGAGTGGCTGGTTTAAAACAATTAGCGGCCATTAGTCCTGAGCAAACAGGCAATGACGGTTTTTTGCCAACAGCTGTTTTAAAAAACATCACTAAAATTACCCGCCAACTGGTTAAGGAACAATACGATATTTTAAACAATGAATTATTACCGGCGCTGGCAAAAGAGAAGATTTATTTTTTGCCTCAGAATAAATGGGAAGCCGCACAAACAGACTGGATTAAGCATTATTTTCGCAATGAAATAATGCCTTTAGTTAGTCCAGTGGCTTTAGATCCGGCGCATCCTATGCCGCGTTTAGTCAATAAAAGTTTAAATTTTATCGTTAGTTTGGAAGGTAAAGATGCCTTCGGACGCGACACCTCACTAGCGATTGTGCATGCGCCCCGCGCATTGCCGCGTTTGATTCGCTTGCCCAGTGAGTTTTTTAAAAAAGGCCATTATTATATTTTTTTAAGCGATATCATGGCGGCATATGCACATGAATTATTTGCAGGCATGCAGGTGCAAGGCTGTTATCAATTTCGCTTAACTCGTAACAGCGATTTATTGTTAGATGATAAAGCCGCTGATGATCTTGCGTGGGTAGTAAAAAATAAATTATCCATGCGCCCATTTGGCACGGCCGTGCGTTTGGAAATTTCAGCGAATTGTCCGCAAGACATGGTTGATTTTTTATTAAAGAAGCATAGTTTAACGCGCGATGCATTATATGCCGTGCATGGCCCGGTGAATTTAAGTCGTTATATTAAACTCTATGATGATATTGATAACCCTGAACTAAAATATACGCCGTTGACGCCGAGCATACCTTTAAAGCCTAAGCAATTAAGAGATTTATTTAACACCATTAGCAAGCAAGATGTGCTTTTGCATCATCCTTATCAATCTTTCAATTTAGTGATCGAATTTCTAAAACAAGCCGCGTTGGATCCAAGCGTATTAGCTATAAAACAAACGTTATATCGCACGGGCTCAGAATCGTTAATGGTGCAGGAATTAATAGCAGCGGCTCGCGCGGGCAAAGAGGTGACCGCTGTCATTGAATTGCGCGCGCGTTTTGATGAGGAATCCAATATTGAATTGGCTAATCTCTTGCAAGAAGCGGGCGTATTAGTGGTTTATGGTGTGATGGATTTTAAAACGCATTGTAAAATGATGTTAATAATTCGGCGCGAAGACGGCGAATTAAAGCGTTATTGCCATTTAGGTACCGGCAATTATCATGCAGGCACTGCGCGAATTTATACGGATTACGGCTTGTTAACGGCCGATGCAGATATTGCGCAAGATGTGCAAAATGTTTTCCAGCAATTAACGGGGATGGGAAAAGTACTCAAATTAAAAAAATTATGGCAGGCACCTTTCACCTTATTTAAAAATTTAGTCGAACATATTGAACAAGAAGCAACTAATGCGCGCAATGGTAAAAAAGCGCATATTATGATTAAGATAAATGGTTTAACCGATCCTAAAATTATTCAAGCGCTGTATAGCGCATCTCAAGCCGGCGTTACAATTAATCTTATCGTGCGAGGTATTTGCTGTTTGCGCCCTGGTATTCCCGAAGTGTCGAATAATATTACCGTCATATCTATTGTTGGCCGCTTTTTAGAACACGAACGCGTTTATTATTTTTATAATAACGGCAATGAAAAAATTTATTGCTCCAGCGCCGATTGGATGGAGCGCAATTTTTATAAGCGTGTAGAAGTTTGTTTCCCTATCGAAGATAAAGCCTTGGCCAAAGCAGTTAAAAGGCAAAGTTTGCTATTAGCCCTTGCGGATAATTGCCAAAGCTGGGAATTACAAAGCGAT
The DNA here is from genome assembly GCA_903897205.1 of uncultured Gammaproteobacteria bacterium. Lineage (GTDB taxonomy): Bacteria > Pseudomonadota > Gammaproteobacteria > CAIUAS01 > CAIUAS01 > CAIUAS01. The sequence goes on along the minus strand of CAIUAS010000310.1, from coordinate 7,513 downwards.
GGCAGCTATCGATTAAACAAGCCACTTGCAAAACACTTACGTTCTTTGCAACAAAGGCTTATTGATCAAACTCGTTGAGGTTTTGCGTTTTTATTGCGCTAGCTAACATCGGTGGCCCGGGGTCCTGTCGCTGCAAAAATTGCTGTTCGCAATTTTTGAAGCCTCCCCTGCGCGTCACCCCTTCTTAGTGTTTATAAAGCACAAAATCTCAACGGGATGAATATATTGTTAATATGAGAAATTAAATAACTTCCATCGGATCCACATCTAATCCCCAGCGTATGCGTTTGCTCGTAGGTAGTTGTGATAGTCTGGTTAGCAGTTGATTTAATAATAAATGTAAAGGAGCTCGTTCTTTTGCTAATAATAATAAGTGCGCGCGGTAACGGCCTGCCCGACGTTCGATTAAAGCTGGCACAGGGCCTAAAATAGTAACGGCGTTGGTTGGGTAAACATGCGCTAAATCACGTAGTTCTTGCAGGAATTTTAGCGGCGCTTGTGCATTCACGGCTTCTGCACGGAATAACGCCGCATAATTATAAGGTGGCAAATCGGCATTTTTACGTTCTAATAAAGCGGCTTTTGCAAAAGCCATATAGCCATGCTCAATTAAATGTAACAATAAAGGATGCTGTGGATTATGTGTTTGGAGGTATACTTCACCGGCGCGTTCCGCTCTGCCTGCTCGGCCGGCTACTTGTAATAATAGCTGCGCTACTCGCTCAGTCGCTCGAAAATCTGCGCTAAATAAGCCCGTATCCGCGTCTAAAATAGCAACGAGGGTAACCTCTGGAAAATGATGTCCTTTCGCTATCATTTGCGTGCCAATTAAAATTTTATTTTCCCCGCTGTGAATAGTTTCTAGCATAGAATGCAATGCGCCTTTACGACGCGTACTATCGCGATCAATGCGCACAATGCCTACGTTAGGAAAATATTTTGCAAGCGTTTGTTCAATGCGTTGGGTGCCTAAGCCTAAGGGATATAAATGATGGCTTTGACATTTCGGGCATTGATGGGGAATCGGCCGAGTGGCACCACAATGATGACATAACAAAGAGGGGGGTTGTTGATGATACGTTAATTTAACATCGCAGCGATCACAGCTGGCAGTCCAGCTGCAAGCATGACAAAACCACACCGGTGCAAAACCACGTCGATTTAAAAATAATAATATTTGGCCGTTTTGCGCCAAATGTTTTTCCATATTATTTAATAAAAGCTTCGATAAACCGTTTTCTAAAGTTTGATTACGGATATCAATCAAATGAAAATGCGGATGCTCAGCGCTGCCTGCGCGCGCCGGTAAATTTAATAAATGATAACGCGCTGTTGCAATATTATGTAAACTTTCTAAGGAAGGTGTGGCGGAGCCTAATAAAATAGGGATATTTTCCATGCGTGCCCGCACAATAGCTAGATCGCGCGCGTGATAGCGAAAACCTTCCTGCTGTTTGAAAGAGACATCATGCTCCTCATCAATAATAATGACGCCAGGATTTAATAACGGCGTGAATAGCGCAGAGCGTGTGCCGATAATAATAGGAATTCGCCCTTGTTTTGCTAACAGCCAAGCATCTAAACGTTCACGTTCGGTCATGCCAGAATGTAATGCAGCGATAGGCACGTGAAAACGTTGTTGGAAACGGGCAAGAATCTGCGGCGTTAAGCCAATTTCCGGCACTAAAATTAACGCTTGTTTATTGGCTTTAATGACTTTATCAATGATATGCAAATAAACTTCGGTTTTTCCGCTGCCGGTGACACCGTTTAATAAAAAAATCTTAAATTCACTTAATGAACTGCCAACGCTGTTAATAGCCGTTTGTTGGGCATCGTTAAGCGCATAGCTAGCGAATTGTTCGCCTAAACCAATAGTGGTCGTAGGTAAAGATTTACAATAGGCCGCTTTTCCTTTACGGAGCAAGCCAGGCAAAATACTGTTAAATACTTCTCCTAACGGATAATGATAGTATTGGCTAGCAAACCGAGCCAGTTTCATTAAGGTGGGAGTGAAAACAGGTTCAGTATCTAAAAAAGCGATGGCAGGTTTGAGTGGCTTAAGGGTAGGCGTGGATTCAATAATTTCGGTTAATATGCCGATTGCCTCACGTTTGCCAAAAGGAACACGTAGCCGTATGCCAGGAACAAGCGGTCCGATATCCCAATCACTAGGGATAAGATAGTCAAACCCATGATAAAAAGGGGCTGGAATAGCAATACGCAATAAGGGCATAGGCTTAAGTTCCAAGATACGATAAGATTTGTGGAAAGGTAACGTGCTGAGTATAGTTTTATTAATGTTAAAGATAAAATATTTTATTTTGAAATAGCTAAAAATAAATTGAATATGAGGATTTTATGAAAAATCTAGCTGCTGTTTTTTTGGGCGTGTTCAGTGTGTTGGTATTGGTTGCTATTATTGTGATGGCATATTTAATGTTGCATCACCCTGCTAAAGTAGCCCCGCTCAATGAGATATTAGAAAAAACGCCATTAACACATCGCTTAGTCGTCATCGATTTTGATGATAGCGGTTTATTGGATGAAGCCGAATTAATGCAAGGAAAAGATGGCATTATCATTGTGAAAAAACCCGCAGGAAAAAATAAAAAAGAGGAGTTATTTAATAGCGCCAGCGCTTTTCAGCGTTTAGATGCCAATAAAGATGGCCGCATTGATGCGAGTGATCCAATGTACCCTTATCTGCAACTCATGTTTTTCACTGATAATGGAAAAAATCGCCGTTATGTAACGTTTGCGCAGGCCGATATAAAATCTATTCAAATTGATCAAAAACGCTTAAATGCACAGCAAAGAAAATCTTTAAATCCAAAAGATAATATTATTGGCGAAGCTATTTTGATAAATGGAAAAAAACATGTAGTGCGGTTAATTAGTATCGCTGCTGCGGATTAGTTTATTAATTTGATCAATTAATTCCTACAAATTTACCAGTATATTTAGCCGTGGAAAGAACAAGAATGGAAATTACTCCTAACAAAGATGTTATAGATGAGTTAGAGGAATTAAGAAATGAAAATAGAATTTTAAGAAAAATAATTGACGAGATTCCCTCGAGTATTTATTGGAAAGATGTAAATGGCATTTACTTAGGCAGAAATACCTATTCGGTAAAAAAGATGATAGAGCAGGGGTTTGAAGAATCTCATGATAGAAATTTCATTGTTGGAAAGACAGATTTTGAACTCTTCTCCAAAGAAATTGCAGAACAATTTCGAGCGAATGATTTAAAAATTCTGCAATCAGGCAAGGAATACGCTGTAGAAGAATCCTTTTTAGGTATGAATGGTCAGCCTTACCATCATTTATCAATTAAAAAACCTCTTTATGATGAAATAGACCGGCCTATAGGCATTGTGGGTATTTCTATTGATATTACTGAACGCAAAAATGCAGAAGAGAGAGAAAAGCTAGCATTAGCTCAAGCTACGGAAGCAAAGATTAAAGCTGAAGTAGAGTTACGGCAAGCCATTATGATATTGGCAGGTAGCATTGTCCATGACTTAAGAACTCCAATTGCTTCTTTAGCAATGCCAAGTAAAGTACTTAATAGTTTTTGGCCGATTTTAATGGATGCTTACGATAAAGCTAAGGCAGCTAACTTACCCTTAAAGAGCATTAATAGAGATCAGCTAGAAATATTGAAAAAGATGGATAAAAAATTTGAGGAAGTAGCACAGCAATTACAGGAATTCATTAGCGTTACTCTAAAAACGATAAGCAAAACATTGCAAAGAAAACTTGCTCAAGAAGATTTAGTATTATGCTCGATTTGGCACTGTGTTTTTAATACTCTGCAGCGTTATCCATTGTCTGAAGAAGAGCGTGCGTTAGTACAGTGGGAACAAAAATATAATTATGACTTTATGGGCAATGAAATATTGATGGTTAGGATATTATTTAATTTGTTGAATAATGCACTTCATCAAATTAAAAAAAATCAACGAGGCAAAATATTTTTATATACAGAGGATGGGGGAACTGTAAACATCCTGCGATTTAAAGATACCGCTGGAGGAGCGCCGCCTGAAGTAGTTAACCATTTGTTCGATGGTTATCTTACGACTAAAAAAGACGGAACCGGAGTGGGAATGGCGTTCTGTAAGCTCACCATGAAAAATTTTGAGGGCGATATTACTTGCCACTCAATGGATGGTGATTATATGGAATTTGTATTAACCTTTCCAAAATTAAAAACATAATTGAAATTTTTCATAAGGATATTAATCAATACCTCGTGGCTTACCACGGGGTATTTTTAAAAATGCGCAAAGAATTATAATTTCGAGCGCGGAATATTGGTTTTTTTTTCTTGATTTGTGTCAGTTTGCTTAGGTTTTATTCTAGGTTGTATGTAAGAAATAGTATGCCTGGTCGATAAATGGTGAATTGTTTCTGGTTTAAAGGCAGTATCTAATCGCTCTGCGATTTTTTCTATAACTTCTAATTTGTACCACAAATAGGAATGGTCTTCTGCGTGAGCTACAAATTTTTCAACGTCTACTCCTGCTAATTTTAATTTAGTGTAGTAATTCTCTGCATCGGATCTGAAACGGTCATATTTAGCTAAAACAATATCTGTTTTAGGCAATCCCTTTAGTGCTTGCGGTTTTTCCCAAAAAGGTGATATATGAGGATCTTTAGGGTTCATTTCTTCAGGAATATAAAGATTGAGGAAAAAATTAACAAATTCCTCAGAAATAGCTTGATCTTGTTTTTCATATTCTTTATATCCAGTTAGGCTGCGTGATAAATCTACAATAGGGCTTATTAAAATCTGTCTGGCAATAGATATTCCTTCATTTTTTGCTTGCATTGTCATTAATGCTGCAAAGTTTCCGCCAGAACTGTAACCTGCAATAGCTATACGATTTTTATCAATTAAGAATTTTTCGGGAGCTTCTTTAATAAAAAATTTAAAAACATTATAAGCCTCTAAATAACCTTGGGGGAACTGATTTTCAGGTGCAAGGCGATGATTAATTACAATAACTTGACAATGTGCTCTTTCAGCAATATGACTGCAAATTACTCGTGTAAATTTAATCTCGCTTGCAATAAAAGCGGTGCCGGGAATATAAAATAGAGTAGGAAGCGCGCCGTTTTGGTTTCTAGGAATATACATTCTAATAGGGATTTTTACATTATTATCCAGGGGAATTAGCATGTCTATAAAAGGTACGTTAGCGGAATTAAGTAAAGGCTTTGCTGCCGTAAGGCGTTCGCGATGTTCTATAATTGAAGGGTCAAAGATGCTACGTTTAGCTTGCGCCACTGCTTGATTTGTTTTATTTGCATTTTCATGAGGCATTATTTTTACTCAATAATGGTGGTTAAATAGAATGGTCTCCTTTAATTTAAAAATCCATAAAGCTAGTTTAACAAAAACACGCACAGGGTCTAGGGTATTTCAGTAAGCAAGGTGTTTTATATGACCAACCCATCGAAAATGTAACAGAGCATAGCTTTAATGATTTTTCTTTTGCTCTGTTTTGCAACGCGAAAAATTATATCGCGTAAAAAATTCTTATTGCTTGATTTACTATTTTTAATAGAAATATCAGAGGCGACAAGATTCCTGGTCATTGCTTTTAGCTGGTTCAATAAAAATGCAAAAACTAATGGATTTGGTATACACAAGTTGCAAAACAATTAACGCGTTACTACCGTAAATTCGACTTGCTTGCTATTATCTTTTAAGTTCCAAGGTCTTGCATACAATAAGGTTATTTTACCTACTTGTGGTGCGATAAAACCTTCATCATTAACCTGGAAAGTCCACGTTTCTTTACCGCCTGCCCCAGGCCTATTTCCAGTGGGAGCTTGATAAACATGATTGGTCAGCATCATTAAATTCCTATCATAATTTAACAGATGCCAGGAATAGCCAGTGGTAGGGTTGGAAGCTAAGCTGATAGAAAATTGCGGAATGGTTCTTTCCACTAAAATAGATTTGCCAGGATCAGAATAGCTATTGGTTTCGTCGTTCACGGCTGCATTACTGTTCATCGCAAACAAGCCGAAACAGCAAGCGATTAAAAAGCGAATAAAAGAGCGATTTTTCATAGTAAAGTCACCTACGGTAAAAGATGAAAAAAACGCTATAAGTATACCTGCTTTCTGTTAAGATTAAATCCCTGTTTGCTGCAAGCAAGGTCTGTCGATGAAGAGAATTAAAAACGCTCCAATGCCAAGTGCGTGGAAAAATTATTTATATCCAACCCTTATTTTAATATTGCTGGGAGTGATTTGGGGATCGGGTTATTCCATCGCAAAATTAGCCATGGCCAACGGAGTGCCTCCATTAGGTTATGCGTTTTGGCAATCACTGGGGCCGGCCATTTTGCTGAGTGTGATTACCTTACTAAAAAAAACCAAAATAGCGTTAAATAAAAATTACCTCATTTATTATTTTATTTGCGGATTGCTCGCTATTGCCTTACCCAATACGAACATGTATTTCACGGCATCCCATTTACCATCCGGCTTATTAGCTATCATTATTAATATTACCCCGATTTTGATTTATATTATTACGCTAGGTTTAGGTTTAGAGCGCTTCAGTGTGCAGGCATTTGCGGGCGTGTATTTAGCAATTTTAGGCATTATGCTCGTATTAATCCCTGAGGCCAGCTTGCCGGCTTTTTCATCGATGCCTTGGGTGGTGCAAGCCTTAGCAACACCCTTATGCTTCGCTGTCTCAATTATTTACATCGCAAAAAAAAATATCGCGCACTCATCCATAACCCAGGCCGCAGGCATGTTACTATGCTCGGCAATTTTATTGATTCCGCTCATTATTAGCACCCATGAATTTTATCCGTTGACCCAAGTCAATTTGCCAGTGTTTTTAATTATATTAGAAATAATTCTTTCCAGTTTAGGTTATATTTTATTATTCTATTTATTAAAAATCGCCGGCCCTATTTTTTACAGCTTAGTAAGCAGTGTTGTTGCTTTAACCGGATTATTCTGGGGTTGGCTGATCTTTGGCGAACGCCTGAATTTCTGGAGCAGTTTGGCGGCTATATTTATTATTCTGGGAATTAGTTTGGTCAGTCTGCAACAAGCACGTGATAAATAAGCTCCCAAAAAATTAGGATAAAAACCTTATAAATTAACACTAACCACTCATTCGTTATGAAAAAATTACCCATGCAAACAAATCCCATAATAAATCCCCCCTTACCAAAAAAAACCGGCGATCGCTTATGGTTTGGTAATTTACACGGCAGCAGTTTAGCACTAACCATCAGCAATATTGTGCGCGAACAAAAAGGAATGGTGTTAGTCATCACAAAAGATATGCTGGCGGCTAACCGTTTAGAACAAGCGCTCGAATTTTTTGCACCTAACATGACTATCCTGAATTTTCCTGATTGGGAAACCTTACCATACGATACTTTCTCGCCGCATCAAGATATCGTTTCCCAGCGCTTACTCACCATGTCGCGTTTGCCAGGATTAACGCAAGGAATTTTAATCGTAC
>CAIUAS010000309.1 GCA_903897205.1 uncultured Gammaproteobacteria bacterium | reverse complement strand
TTTTCTATTTCGGGACGTGGTACGGTAGTGACCGGACGAGTGGAAAGAGGGATTGTAAAAGTAGGGGATGAAATTGAGATTATAGGTTTAAGGCCGACCCAGAAGACAACCTGTACGGGTGTAGAAATGTTCCGCAAGCTCTTGGATCAGGGGCAAGCAGGTGATAACTTAGGGGTATTGTTGCGTGGTACGAAGCGAGAAGACGTAGAACGCGGACAAGTATTGGCGAAACCCGGCACGATTAATCCGCACACGAAGTTTGAAGCGGAAGTGTATGTGTTATCGAAAGAGGAAGGAGGGCGCCATACGCCATTTTTCAATGGATACAAACCGCAGTTTTATTTCCGGACGACAGACGTAACGGGTTCTGTAGACTTACCTGAAGGCATAGAGATGGTGATGCCAGGTGATAATGTTAAAGTGACGGCGCAATTGATATCACCGATTGCGATGGAAGAAGGGTTACGCTTTGCGATCAGAGAAGGCGGCCGAACGGTGGGTGCAGGGGTTGTTAGTAAGGTCCTTGCCTAATATAAAATTATAAAAAAAATAAGCAGCAGAAATTTATTTATTTCTGCTGCTTTCTGTCTATAATAGCCAACAATTAAAGGCCAGTAGCTCAATTGGCAGAGCGGCGGTCTCCAAAACCGCAGGTTGGGGGTTCGAGACCCTCCTGGCCTGCCAGAATTAGACGTTCCCTTGGAATAGCACATTCATGAATGCAAAAGTTGATGATCCTAGTTCGAAACTAGATACCCTAAAATGGATAGTTGCTATCGCTTTATTATTAGCAGGCGTTGTCCTTAGCACTTATTATGCAAGTCAACCGCTGGTATTTCATGTTATAGGTTGGTTAATTTTAGGTTGTATAGTAGTATTGATAGCCCTTCAGACGGTGAGGGGTCGTAATACCTGGGGATTTTTGAAGGAAGCTCAAATAGAGCTCCGTAAGGTTGTTTGGCCTACTCGTCGAGAAACGCTACAAACAACCTTGGTAGTGATTTTAATGGTCGCAATAACGGCAGTTTTTCTTTGGGGAATTGATAGTCTGTTATTATGGTTGGTCAGTTTGTTAACCGGTTCTAGAGGATAAAGCATGACAAAAAACCCAAAACAATTGGAAGAAGTCAAAGAAGCCTCTGAAGGTGAAGCGGGTGATGCTGGCGAAGGTGGTGATGCTGGAACAGACGCTAAAAAACGTTGGTATGTTGTACAAGCTTATTCGGGTTTTGAAAACTATGTGATGCAAGCTTTGCAGGAACGCATTAAATTAGAAGCGTTGCAAGATAAATTTAGCGACATTATCGTACCTACCGAAGAAGTAGTTGAAATGCGCGCTGGTCAAAAACGAAAGAGCACCCGTAAGTTTTTTCCGGGTTATGTATTAGTTAAAATGGAAATGGATGAGCAAGCTTGGCATCTAGTCAGAAAGACTCCGAAAGTATTGGGGTTCATAGGTGGAACTAGTGATAGGCCCGCCCCTATTACCGAAAAAGAAGCGAGTGCAATACTGCAACGAGTACAAGCTGGAGCTGATAAACCCCGTCCTAAAGTATTATTTGAGCCAGGTGAAGTCGTGCGAGTTATTGAAGGTCCATTTGCTGATTTCAATGGTGTGGTAGAAGAAGTGAATTATGAAAAAAGTCGCTTAAGAGTGGCTGTGTTAATTTTTGGTCGTTCAACACCGGTAGAATTAGAGTTTAGTCAGGTTCAAAAAGGGTAATTAATTTTTATCAGTGGTAGTTATTCTTTTAATTATATTGTTTTCTGCGTCAGTAAGAACTTTTAAAAAAAGTTTTAGAGCTTGTTGAAACTAAAGTAATTAATATGCTGGTGTAGATAATCTAATATTCTTAAGGGAAGTTTATTATATAAATAGGGGAGCTTTTTAAGCGTTATTACCCAGGAGTAAAAATATGGCAAAGAAGGTACAAGCATTTATTAAATTGCAGGTAAAAGCTAAACAGGCTAATCCTGCGCCACCCGTTGGTCCTGCTTTAGGACAACATGGTGTTAATATTATGGAGTTTTGTAAAGCATTTAATGCTAGAACAGATAGTATGGAGCCAGGAATTCCTATTCCTGTTGTTATTACTGTCTACAGTGATCGTAGTTTTACATTTATTACAAAAACACCGCCGGCCACAATTTTGATAAAGAAAGCAGCGAAGATTGATAAGGGAAGTAGCACGCCTCATACCAACAAGGTTGGTAAAGTAACCCGTGAGCAATTAGAGGAAGTTGCTAAAATTAAGATGCCTGACCTTACGGCGGCTGATGTTGATGCTGCTGTTCGTACGTTGGCAGGCAGTGCAAGAAGTATGGGTATCGAAGTGGTGGGAGTGTAATATGGCTAAAAATTCTAAGCGTTTTGGTGTGATTCTTGATAAAGTTAAACAAGGTAAGGTGTATCCTGTTACTGATGCACTTGAATTACTTAAGCAATTATCTACTGTTAAATTTATAGAAAGCGTGGATGTTAGTATTAATTTAGGTATTGATACACGTAAGTCAGATCAAACTGTGCGTGGAGCAACTGTCTTACCTCATGGTACTGGGCGCACTGTCAAAGTGGCGGTATTTACTCAAGGCGCTAATGTAGAAGCTGCTAAAGCTGCGGGTGCTGACATTGTTGGTTTTGAGGATTTAGCTGAGTCTATGAAGGCAGGTAACCTTGATTATGATGTGGTTATCGCTAGCCCTGATGCTATGCGCATTGTGGGACAATTGGGTCAAATATTAGGCCCGCGTGGTTTGATGCCAAATCC
>CAIUAS010000308.1 GCA_903897205.1 uncultured Gammaproteobacteria bacterium | reverse complement strand
GGTGTGTATTTTTTGCGCTTATCGCTCATCTCGTCTCCTTAATTTTTAGACGAGAATTATATCTTAGCTAATCAATTTCGTGGTCTGAATTTATTGACCCACTATAGTTTGCCTAAATGAATATTGGCATCGCCACTTGCCATTAAGCAGCGGTTAATCAGCGGATTAAATTTATATTCTCGCTTTAAGAAATGTAACGCTTTCTCAGGCTTATCAAACAATCGATAAGCAATGCTTTCATCCAGATCAAAGCAAATGCTATTCAAGAAGCGCTTGTTATCATCGACTATAACGACATTGGTTGGGTGATAATAAGCAGCCATTTTTCGTTTTATCATAAGATGTCCTTTTTCGGTTAAAACCCGCCTATAGTCCAATTATCAACTACCCTTCAGCGGTTATAGGGCAGTGAGGCAGAGATTAGTTGAAATCTTAAATCAGTCAACCTTTTCTATGTTCTCAAGCGGAACAGGCTGCTCAGCCTCATCCAGCTTAGGAAAAGTTAGTATAAATTCAGTATATTCGCCTTCTTGCGACCTACAGGTAATATCACCTCCCATACCCGTCATGACCATTTTACAGAATGCCAAACCTAGCCCTGTTCCAGTATCGGTTTTAGTAAAAAATCTCGTAAATAAGCGAGGAAGTATATGGGCAGGGATACCTTTAGCTGTATCTTTAAAGTGGAGGGTATTGTTTTTTTTACCTGCGCTAGTTGATATGTATATCTGCCCTTTGCCCGCATCATCAACAAAATATAAAGCATTTTTTATCAAATTAAATAAAACATGGATTATAAGAAGTTGTGAACCTTTAAATTTGAAATCTTTGTCAACTTCCATATTCCAGTTAATAAGTTTTGACTGCTCTGCTGAATTAAAAGGATAGCGCCGCAAAGCATCATCTACACAATCAAATATCGAACAAATAGCTACCTCACCTGATTTAATATTAGGTTTCACCTTAAGTAATAACATATTAATCATAGTATTGGCATATTGTATTTCTGCGCCAATATCATCTACAGCCGTTAATAGCACCTCAAAGCGATCTAATCTAATTTTTTCTTTATCTTCTAGCAAATTATTAGCATTCGCTTTCTGATAACCAGTTAATAAAAAAGGCACATATTTTTTTATACCATTTAAATTAGTATTAATTGCTAATAAAGGGTTACGTAATTCATGAGCAATACTGCCTCCAACAGCAGCCATTGCATTTATCTTTTCCTTTTGTATCATATTTCTTCTATGTGCAAAAAGCGCACCGAAGATGATTATTGAGCTATACGCTATAGCAATAATTAAATAATTTGGTGGCAATAAAATAGGATTATTTGTTGTTAACCAATAACATAAAACTCCAAAAACAATTCCTAATGGAAGTAAAATTGATAGTTGTAGCAAATCAAGGAGTAAAATACATAATACAAGAGCAGTCATTGTATTCATTGCCCAAGTATATGAAAAATCATTTTTTAATAGCAGGAATGTGAATAAAAAAGGTAAGCAATATAATAGCGTTAAATTCCAATAAATCGGTAAATATTTATCCAATTTTTTAGGTAGCATATTTTTAAATGCTAAGGGCAAACAAAGAGCTGTCGCTATTAAACGCAAAATAAAGCTATCATAATCTTGAGGCGTTGCAAGCAGCCAAATCAAATGGTAAAGAGGATAGGTAATTAGCCCAAAAATACCAAAGCCAACATAGGGAGGATTTGCATCTTCAGTTTGCTGACTAATTTTGGTTAAAAGATTACGCACTGGCAATAAAAAATTATTTTTATTAGAATGCACTCTAACTGGGAGGCTTTATCGCAATATTTTAAATATCCCGAAGCCCTTCGGCGAATTATTTACACCACGAATATGGTAGAAGGATTTCATCGGCAAATTCGCCAATACACCAAAAGCAAAGGTGCCTTCACGAGTGAAAATGCGTTATTGAAATTAATTTATTGTGCCTGCCAAAAAATTCTGGAAAAATGGAACCAGCCGATGCACAATTGGGCATTGATAGTTTCTCAACTCCAGATATTTTTTGACGGACGCTTAAATTTGGGGCTGAAGTAACTTATAGGCTG
>CAIUAS010000307.1 GCA_903897205.1 uncultured Gammaproteobacteria bacterium | reverse complement strand
GCCATGCAAGCGCTCTCCCAACTGAGCTATGGCCCCATAAAATGGAATCTGATTTTAGAGGGTGTGATGTAAGCTTGTCAACATTTAGAAACTTGCCTAATTTAATTAAATTAGGCAAGCGCTCAACTTTTTTATTCTGATTTATCGGATTGTTTAGTGACGTTATTTTGTGTTGCAGAGGTTATAGAAATAGCAGGTGTAACTTCATTGTTGTTTACCTCTGATTTTTCTTCAAGCTCGTTTAATTCACTAGCAGGAGGAGTATAACCGCCGCGTTTGCGTGATTGCGTATTGCCTCCAAAACGACGCGTGCTTGGGCGAGCACCTCTCGATAATAATGTCGTACGTTCAGATAAGCCCACTGTAGTCGGGGAAGTATCTTTAGGTAATTCAACAATAGCAGGTTTAGCTATAACAACTGCTTCTTGAATATGTAAAGAAACTGTCTCTACTGGGGTTGCAGGGGCTTGTTCAACTGCTTTGTGAGCTTTTGGCATCGGCGCGCGGAGTTTAGCGGGAGGCGCGTTTTCATGCTGTTCAGATCTGTGTTCAGGTCTTTTATTGCTCTGAGCATTGGATTGGAAATTTTCTCGAGTATGAGAAGTTTCAGTTGGCACAATGGCTGCTTTTGCCGCTTGCTCTATTGGCATTTCTTGTGGGTTTACTGAAGTTACATTAGTAAGTTCCGCATTTTGTTGATGGCGTGGATTATTACCGTTACGACGATTGCGGTTATTAGGTCCGCGTTGGCGTCTTGGGCCACGCTGCTGCTGCTTATTACTGCCGCTGCCATCAGCAGCGGTTGTTGCTGCTGCCGGATTAGCGGCTGCAGGGTTGCGGTCACGCTGTGGTTGTTGTTGCGATCTTCTTTGTGGTTGGCGATTATTATTTCTATTGGCTGGTTCGTTGCGATCCCGTTCATGTGTATGAGTAGGTTCTGCTGTAGCCGTTGGTTCAGCCTCTTTTTTATTAGTTTGGAATAAACTTGCTAATAAACGCCCAAAAATACCGGATTTTGATTTACCAGCAGGTGCTGTTTCAACAATACTTTTAACAGCGGGGGCTTCTGTTACATGTTGCGTGCTTGCGCTAGGTAATATTATTTCATCAAACTTCTGTTCAACCATCTCATAGCTATGTGTGCCTTCGCCTTGTGAGCTGGATTCATCAGTGCGAATGCGAGTGATTTTATAATGAGGTGTTTCAAGGTGTGGATTGGGAATTAATAAAATTTGTACTCGATGACGTTGTTCGATTTGCATCAAGGCGGTGCGCTTTTCATTTAATAAATAAGTGGCGACATCCACAGGTAATTGCGCTTGAATGCGTACGGTTTTTTCTTTTAATGCATCTTCTTCCATGATGCGCATGATGGAAAGTGCAAGTGATTCAATGCTGCGTAAATTGCCTTGGCCTGTACAACGTGGGCATTTAATTAAGGTAGATTCGCCCAGTGAAGAACGTAAGCGTTGGCGTGACATTTCTAATAATCCAAAACGTGAAATTCGGCCAATTTGAACGCGTGCTCTATCCAGCTTTAAAGCTTCGCGCAAGCGGTCTTCTACCATACGTTGGTTACGATTAGATGCCATGTCAATAAAGTCGATGACGATTAAGCCGCCTAGATCGCGTAGGCGTAGTTGTCTTGCTATTTCATCTGCCGCTTCTAAGTTAGTATTTAATGCCGTTTCTTCAATGTCGACGCCTTTGGTTGCTTTGCCAGAATTGATATCAACCGCAACAAGCGCTTCTGTATGGTCGATAACAATTGAACTGCCTGAGGGTAATTGCACGGAACGTTGAAATGCAGATTCAATTTGATTCTCGATTTGAAAGCGACTGAATAACGGAACGGTATCGCGATAAAGTTTAACGCGATTGCTAAAGTCAGGACGAATAAGTGCAATTTGTTGCTGCGCTCTGGCGAAAACGTCAGCATCGTCAATTAAAATTTCACTAATATCTTTACGTAAATAGTCGCGAACCGCGCGCATTACCACGTCACTTTCTTGATGAATTAAGAAAGGTGCTGGGCGTTCAGCGAAGGCTGTTTTAATGGCTTCCCACAGTTTGAATAAAACCCCGATGTCCCATTGTAATTCTTCTAGGCTGCGACCAACGCCGGCAGTACGCACAATCAGACCTGAACCTTCAGGTACATTGAGAGAGTTAATAATCTCACGCATGTCAGCGCGATCATCACCTTCAATGCGGCGTGAGATTCCGCCAGCGCCTGGGTTGTTCGGCATCAGTACTAAGTAGCAGCCTGCTAAGCTGATATAGGTAGTTAATGCAGCTCCTTTATTGCCACGTTCTTCTTTTTCCACCTGGATCATGATTTCTTGGCCAACTCTTAAATTTTCGCGATAGTTAGGCCGTTCTTGGTGTCGATTTTCAGGTTTAAGATATTCTGGTGCAATTTCTTTGAAAGGTAAGAAGCCATGACGATCGGCGCCATAATCAACAAATACAGCTTCAAGACTGGGTTCAATACGG
>CAIUAS010000306.1 GCA_903897205.1 uncultured Gammaproteobacteria bacterium | reverse complement strand
TTGACGGTTTATGCTTTAGAAGAAGACGAAAAACACGGATTAGATGTGGGAATGGATGATTATTTAGTTAAACCACTGTTACAAAATCGCCTGCAAGGAATTTTGCAAAAATGGTTTAATAAGTATTAATTAATCCTTTAGAAAAATTTTGGCAAAATTATAATTCCCCAAACAATTAATGCATTTATCGTTGCTAAAAAAACGGCAGCTGAAGCCAGATCTTTGGCGCGCCCAGATAATTCATGTTGTTCAAGACTAATTCGATCAACGATGGTTTCAGCAGATGAATTCAATAATTCGACAACCAAAACCAATAACACGGAGCTAATCAATAAAACTTTTTCCACAGGCGTATTGCCCAAATAAATGCTTGTTGGAATTGCAATAATAAAACCTAATACTTCTAATGGGAAAGCCCATTGAAGACGGTAAGCCGCTTTTAAACCTTGCCAGGAACAAACCGTTGCACGCCATAAATTTTTAAATGGATAAATCATAGTAATGATTAACTATCCTTAGATTGCCATACGATATCAAGCTCACGCACAGCTTTAACATCATCCAGGCGTCGTACCGGTAGACTATAGGGTGCGCCACGTACTTTATCACCTTCCGTTTGCGCCTCTTGCCATATAGCTTGCATAGCATTAACAAAAGCATCTAACGCTTCTTTGCTTTCAGTTTCAGTCGGCTCAATTAACAAGCATTCTGGTACCAATAAAGGAAAATACGTGGTTGGCGCATGAAAACCATAATCTAATAAGCGTTTTGCAACATCCATCGCAGTGATATTAAACTGCTTAGCTAATTGATTTAACGTTAAAATAAATTCATGGGTTGCCAAACGCTTTGCAAAAGCAGGTTTATAGCCAATTTTGCGTAACTGCGCTAACAAATAATTGGCATTTAAAGTGGCATATTCTGCTACTCGCAGGAGACCTTCACACCCTAATAGGCGTGCATAGATATAAGCTCGCATTATAATACCCGCATTACCCATAAAAGTAGATAAACGGCCAATACTTTGTGGGCAATCTTTTTTTGTTAGCCAGCGATAACAACCCTTCTCATACACCACCATAGGAACAGGTAAGAAAGGAGCCAAACGTGGATTTGCCGCTACAGGGCCCGCCCCCGGTCCTCCGCCCCCATGCGGTGTTGCAAAGGTTTTATGTAAATTAATATGCATAACGTCAAAACCCATATCTCCAGGCCGAACCTTTCCTAAGATTGCGTTTAAATTAGCGCCATCATAATATAACAAGCCGCCAGCTTGGTGGATAATGTGGGCAATTTCTTCAATATGACGTTCGAATACGCCTAAAGTAGAGGGATTTGTCAGCATAATACCTGCTGTTTGCGGGCCTACTGCTGCCTTTAGGGCGATTAAATCGACATCTCCTTCTGCATCAGTGGGTATTTCTCGCACTTTATAACCACACATAACAGCAGAAGCTGGGTTAGTGCCATGCGCAGCATCAGGCACTAAAATTTCTGTGCGCCCTGCATCACCACGAGCTTGATGATAAGCCCGAATCATTGCTACCCCAGCAAACTCGCCCTGCGCGCCCGCCATAGGCGTCAAGGAAACCGCTTGCATCCCCGTTACCTCTTTTAAAATTTCTTGGAATTCAAACACACAGCTTAAATAACCTTGGCTATGTTCAGCTGGCGATAACGGATGCCGATTAATAAATCCTGGTAGCGATGCTAAACGATGAACGCCACGAGGATTATATTTCATCGTACAAGAACCCAACGGGTAAAAGTGTGTATCAATACTAAAATTCTTTTGGGATAGCCGAGTGTAATGGCGAACTACCTGTAATTCGGATACCTCTGGCAAGTTAGGCCTGTTTTTACGCAAAAAATGTTCCGGAATATCACTAAGGATAATTTTCTGTGTAGGTATTTGTGAAAAGGCTTGGCGACTCTGTTGGCTGAGTTCAAAAATTAGCATAGGACTATGGCTTCACAATAAATTATTTTGAATAAGTTCCTGTATTTTAACGTTCTCCCAACCAAAGTGGAAGTACATAGAGCCATTAACTCCGTAATTATTACTGATATTCAAAGCTAACTTACTTGTGCTATTTTTTATTATTCTTTAACGGAACCAGTAATATTATGAAAAAATATAACATCGACTTTAGCCAGTTAGCGCAACTCAGCGGTCCCGTTAATGCTTATTGGTTTAACACCGAACACGTTTTATTAGGGTGTAACTCTACCCTACTGGACATGGTGCAAAAACATTTTAATCTAGCTAGACTAGCTAAAAAAGACATTATTGGTCATAAATTGCATGATATTTTGGATAAAAACAGCCTGCACTTGGCCGACATAAGTATACAAGAAAACGAAGAAGTCTTTCGTTCAGAATTACCCAAGCAATTTACTAACATTTTAAGCATGCCAAGTATGTATAAAATAAAAATGCTTACGTTTAAAGCGCCTTTTTATGACCAAAACGATAAATTAGCAGGAGTTTTTGGTATATCACATTATTTAAGTGAAGTATCGTTGGCAAGCATACAAGACCTTAAGTTTTCTAGTCGCGAAACGGAATGTTTAACCTATTTATTGACCGGCAAAACCATGCGCGAAATTAGTGAAATACTAGGCATTTCCAGAAAAACAGTGGGTACTTATGTGGAGCGCCTAAAAGCCAAATTAAATTGCAGCACTCGCTCACAATTAATAAGCAGAGCTATTGAACTTGGATTACAACAAGGAGATTTATAAAAACTCAGCCGCAATATGGACTGCGGACATTGTTTGCAACGACATCTAAAATTGAAACGCAACCAACATAAAATCAATTACATGATTTTCATTAAGGCTTCTTTGTATAAAGCTAAATCTTCTTTGGTTTTTGTTTCTGTCGCACAAACTAATAGCGCATTGCCTAATTCAGGATAATCATCAGTTAATATATAACCTCCCTGAATGCCTGCCTCAGCTAATTTTTCTAAAATATCCTGAACCGGTTTATTAAAGCGTATAACGGTCTCGTGGAAAAATGGCTGTTCAAACGCTAATTCCACGCCTTTAATAGCAGTTAATTGCTCGATTAAAGCACGTGTGTTTGTATGACTTGCCCCAGCGACCTTACGCAATCCTTCAGGACCTAATAAGCTCATATAAATAGTTGCCGCAGTTACCAACAACCCCTGATTAGTGCAAATATTTGAAGTCGCTTTGGAGCGACGAATATGCTGCTCACGCGCTTGCAGTGTTAAGACAAAGCCTGATTTCCCTTCTAAATCTAACGTACGCCCTACAATTCGCCCTGGCATTTGTCGAACATATTCTTGCTTGCACGTTAAAAAGCCAAAATAAGGCCCGCCGGAGGCAAGCGGCGCACCTAGTGGCTGACCTTCTCCACAAACAATATCAGCGCCTTGATTACCCCATTGCCCCGGCTCTTTCAATAAAGCAGTCGCGATTGGATTGACGATACCGATAACCAAAGCATTTTTTTGATGCGCCCAATCAGTGAGCTCATCTACCTCTTCTAATGCCCCAAAAAAATTAGGCTGAGGAATAACCAGTGCGGTTATATCATCTTTGTTGTAGCCCTCTAAGATTTCGCTAGTAATGACACCGCGTTTCTTATCATAAGGCACTTCAACTAACTCAATTTGTTGAGCGCGCACTATTACATTGACGACTTCTCGATAGGCGGGATGCACCGTGGTTGGCATTAAAATTTTGCGCGTTTTTGAATGCCGATTAGAGCGCACTGCCATGAGTATGGCTTCCGCTAATGCGGATGCACCATCATAAAGAGAAGCGTTAGAGACCCCCATTCCCGTTAAACTTGCCATCATGGATTGAAATTCATAGATAAGCTGTAGTGTGCCTTGACTTGCTTCGGCTTGGTAAGGTGTATAAGCCGTCATGAATTCACCGCGACTAGCAATATCCCAGACTGCTGCCGGAATATGATGTTCATAAGCACCCGCACCTATAAAGCATAACCCTTGATTATTTTTATCCGCACGCTTTTGCATTAATCGGCTTAATTCCATCTCTGTTGAACCGTCAGGAACATTGGTTAGAGCCGCTGCGCGTAAATTAGCAGGAATTTCAGCAAACAAATCTTCAATCGATTTAACACCAATTGCCGCTAACATTTCTTCAACATTGGCTTTAGTGTGCGGAATAAATGGCATAGATTAATGTTCCTCACTAGCAACTTGTTCAGCATAGTCATCAGCATCCATCAATTCATTTAAATCTTCCTCGTCTAGCGGTTGGATACAAAACATCCAGCCTTCGCCATAGGGATCGGAATTCACAATTTCTGGTTTTTCCATTAAATTTTCATTAACCGCAATAATGGTGCCGCTAAGAGGAACATAAATATCTGAGGCCGCTTTTACAGACTCGACAACCCCTGCTTCAGCACCTGCTTCAATCTCAGTGTCAACTTCTGGCAATTCAATAAAAACGACATCCCCTAATAAACCTTGCGCATGATCGGTAATACCAATGGTTACAGAACCATCTTCCTCTAAACGTGCCCATTCATGACTAGACGTATATTTTAATTCACTAGGTATATTGCTCATTTTATCCTCTCTTTAAATAACACTGAGTTAATTTTTATTACCGTTCTCATAAAAATTCAGCACAAGAAAAATAGTGCAGAACCAGACCGCCGACACCATTGCTCTTATCCTCATATGAAAAGCCGCTGTTCCTTATTCAAATACTTTTTTTCCATTACGCACAAACGGCGGCTTTATAACACGCACAGGTAATAGTTTATCTCTTATCTCCACCTGGCAATGAGCGCTCATATTAGCGGGAACGCGGGCCAAAGCAATAGCGCAACCTAAAGTTGGCGAAAAAGTGCCGCTCGTGATTTCTCCTTCACCTATCCCTTCCGCAACTACTTTTTGATGGGCGCGTAAAACTCCGCGCTCAGTTAACACCAACCCCACCAAAGAACGTCGCACCCCTTGTTGTAATTGCTTCTCTAAAGCAGCTCGCCCAATAAATTCTCGATCGTTCGGTTCCAAAGCAACTGTCCATGCTAAATTGGATTCGAAAGGCGTTATTGCTTCATCCATATCAGAACCATAAAGATTTAAGCCTGCCTCTAAACGCAAAGTATCACGCGCACCAAGACCACAAGGACTGATTCCTGCCGCAATAAATTTTTGCCAATAGTCCACAACTTTTGTAGCTGGCAACATCATTTCTAAACCATCTTCTCCTGTATAACCTGTGCGTGCAATTAACCAATCTTCTGACACTAAGAAATGAAAAGGTTTTAATGCAGCAATAGCTTCTTGCTGCTTAGTATCAAAAACTTGCATAGCTTTAGTTCGTGCTTGAGGACCTTGGACGGCTAATATTGCTAAATCTGTACGCACGGAAAGTTCTACTTTAAAGTCTTGAGCTTGTTTAGTTAACCAGGCAATATCTTTATCACGTGTGCCCGCATTAACTACTATGCGATAATAATTCGGGGATACATAATATGTAATTAAGTCATCAATTATGCCGCCCTGCTGATTTAACATACAACCATAAAGGGCTTTGCCTGGCTGTTGCAATTTAGCAACATCATTGGCAAGAACATATCGCAAAAATGTTTGTGCCTGTTCACCTTTGGCATCAATAGCCACCATGTGTGATACATCAAACATACCCGCATCTTGTCGGACTTTATGATGCTCTTCAATTTGCGATCCATAATGAATTGGCATATCCCAACCAGCAAAATCAACAATTTTTGCTCCTGCTTGTTGATGCATTTCGAAAAGTGGCGTGCGGTTGACCATAAACACTCCTATTTATCTTAATAAGGAACACATTATAACGGCTTTTTTTGCTACTGCCATAGTTTTGCTATGGCAGATTTTTTGCATCTTAAAACCCTAAAAAGGGGTGGCGCGTAGAGAATGCCTTCATAAATTGAATTGCGTAATATTTATCCTAGGTTTAATCAATTTTATTTATCTTGAAACTGGCAGCGAATTAACAACCTCTGTCGCAGTTAAACTTCGCTGGTTCAACTGATTTATTAATGCAGTCCAACGATAACCTTGGTACGCTACATAAACACCACCACATAGTGCAATAATTATTCCCAAAGAAATAATAACTTGAAAAATTCGCTTAGCTACTTTTTGACTCCAAACAAGCGAAAGCAGCCAAAAAGTCAAAAGCAACGTTATAATAAAAATAAGTGCGCTCACAAAACAAACGTCCCTAAATAAATAGTAAGATTAAATTAAAATATTATTCCCACTCAATTGTTGCAGGTGGTTTGCCAGAAATGTCATAAACCACACGAGAAATTCCATGAACTTCGTTAATGATTCGATTGGATACCTTCTCCAATAATTCATAAGGCAAATGTGCCCAACGTGCTGTCATAAAATCAGAGGTCTCAATGGCGCGCAAGGCAATTACATAAGCATATTGCCGCGCATCACCAATAACACCGACTGATTTTACCGGCAAAAATACAGCAAACGCTTGTTCAACTTTTTCATACCAACCATGTACTTGTAATTCTTCTAAAAAAATAGAATCCGCTTTTCGTAATAATTCTAAATAGTCTTTCTTAATTTCACCTAATACTCGGACACCAAGACCAGGCCCAGGAAAAGGGTGCTGATAAACAATTTCTGAAGGCAAGCCTAATTGCAAACCTAATTGCCGAACTTCGTCTTTAAATAATTCACGTAGGGGCTCTAATAATTTTAATTGCATTTTTTTTGGCAAACCAGCCACATTATGATGTGATTTGATTGCATGAGCTTTACCAGATTGCGTTGCTGCTGATTCAATTACATCAGAATAAATGGTACCTTGCGCCAACCATTTTGCATTTGAATATTTCTTAGCTTCTTCCTCAAATACTTCAACAAATAATCTACCGATAACTTTGCGCTTTTGTTCAGGGTCTGAAATACCAACTAGCGCGCTCAAAAAACGCTCAGATGCATCTACTTTAACAACAGGTATTTTCATATAACCTGCAAGCACTTTATCAATCCTATGCACATCATCGTTTCTTAATAAACCATGATCTACAAATACACACATCAATTGTTTGCCAATTGATTTATATAATAAAGCAGCAACAACTGTGGAATCGACTCCACCTGATAATCCTAAGATAACGTGATCTTGCCCAACTTTCTCTTGAATTTCTTTAATGGTATCTGCCAAAATTTGACTAGGCGTCCACTCTACAGAACAATCACAGATTTCCCTTACAAAACGATAAAAAATACGCTCTCCTTGCTTGGTATGAGTAACTTCCGGGTGAAATAATACCGCATAAAAACGCCGTTTTTCATCAGCCATACCCGTAATCGGTGTGCTAGATGTACTAGAAATCACTTCAAATCCAGGCGGTAATTTGCAAACACGATCACCATGACTCATCCAAACATCTAGACAAGCCTCGCTTTGGTCATTTACATGATCCTCTATTCCTTCTAATAATCGTGAATTTGTTAATATTTTTGCTTGCGCATACCCAAACTCACGGTGCTCACATTTTTCGACTTCTCCGCCCAACTGTTCTGCCATAACTTGCATGCCATAACAAATTCCAAAAACAGGCACACCTAAGTCGAACACAATTTTAGGCACACGTGGTGAATTAGGTTTGTATACTGATTCTGGCCCGCCTGATAAAATAATTCCGGTAGGGTCAAATGCTTTTATATCAGCTTCCGACATATCGAAGGGATGTAATTCACAATACACTCCAAATTCACGAATACGCCGTGTAATTAATTGAGTGTATTGGGAGCCAAAATCTAAAATAAGAATACGCTTGTTTGGATGTTTCATGATTATTATTTTTCTATTTGATAGTTAGGAGGTTCTTTCGTAATACTGACATCATGCACATGGCTTTCTCGCATCCCAGCAGAAGTTACTTGAACAAATTCAGTTTTTGTACGCAATTCCATTAAATTAGCGCAACCTGTATATCCCATACCAGATCGTAATCCACCAATCAATTGCTGCACTACCGTATGCAAACTCCCTTTATAGGGCACACGACCTTCAATACCTTCAGGCACTAATTTTTCAGCGTCAGCATTCAAATCTTGAAAATAACGATCACTTGAGCCTTGCGCCATAGCCCCTAATGAACCCATACCACGATAAGATTTATAGGCGCGCCCTTGATAAAGCTCCACTTCGCCAGGCGCTTCCTCAGTTCCTGCAAATAAACCGCCAATCATTACAGCATGCGCACCCGCTGCTAAAGCTTTGCAGATATCACCTGAATAGCGAATACCGCCGTCAGCAATAATACCTACTGAGGTACCTTGTAATGCTTCAGCCACATTAGCAATTGCTGTAATTTGTGGGACTCCAATCCCCGCTATGATACGCGTAGTGCAAATAGAACCAGGGCCGATGCCTACTTTTACTGCGTCAACTCCAGCTTCTTTCATCGCTTTTGCAGCAGCCCCTGTCGCGATATTACCTCCAATGAGCTGTACTTCTGGGTATTGCTGTTTTACCCATTGTATGCGTTCCAATACACCTTGTGAATGCCCATGGGCAGTATCAATTACAATAACATCTACGCCTGCCGCTACTAAAGCAGCCACCCGTTCATCGGTATCTAATCCAGTTCCCACGGCGGCGCCCACTCGTAGACGGCCATATTCATCTTTACTAGCCAAAGGTTTTTCTTTTGCTTTTTGTATGTCTTTAACTGTTATAAGGCCACATAGCTGCTCTTTATCATTTACCACTAATACTTTCTCAATACGATGTTTATGTAATAATCGAATCACTTCATCTCGGCTAGCGCCTTCTCGTACCGTTACTAAACGCTCTTTAGGCGTCATTACCTTAGCAACAGGCTGCTCTAAATTTGTTTCAAATCGTACATCGCGACTGGTTACAATACCAACTACTTTATTTTTATCAACAACAGGAACACCGGAAATATTGTGAGACTGGGTAAGCTGTAATAAGGCTTTTACTGTTATATCCGGTGATACAAAAATAGGATCTTTAACAATTCCACTCTCAAATTTTTTAACCTTGCGGACTTGTTCGGCTTGTCTTTCAATTGACATATTTTTATGAACAATGCCAATGCCGCCTTCTTGTGCCATAGCAATTGCCAAGCGCGCCTCAGTAACAGTATCCATAGTAGCTGACAATAAGGGAAGATTTAACTTAATCGACTTGGTAAGTTGCGTTGTCAAATTGGCATCTTTTGGCAAAACCACGGAATGACCCGGCAATAAGAGGACGTCATCAAAGGTAAGTGCTTGTTGAACAATTCGCAGCATAACTCTCTCAATGGTAATCAGGGTCACTAAAGTTAACGATAACTAACAAGAATGTCTAGTAGATGCTTTGAAATTTTCTCTAGATAGCATTTAGTTAAAAATCGGCAGGAATCATGTAATACGTTATGCAAACACCTTGCAATTTATTAAAATAATAAAAAACTATCGCGTCTTGCATTACAAAACACTTAGCTATTATAAGGAGAAAAAGTGAAAAAATATTTTTTATTGCGTATGTTTATCTTTTTATTGCTCGCATTGAATTGTGCCAACGCAGCTACCCTTCCTGTTAATTTTGTCTATCTATACAATATTGATCCAACCATCCAACAAAATATTCGTTATGCAAGCTCTCACAATTTTATCGGCCGCCGAATTAAAGGTTATGAATCTGCAAAGTGCATTTTAACGAAATCTACAGCTTTAACGCTCGCTCAAGCACAAAAAGAACTTAATAAACATTCATTATCCTTAAAAGTTTATGATTGTTATCGCCCTCAAATGGCAGTCAATGATTTTATTCAATGGAGTCAGGTAGTTAATCAACAAGAAATGAAAGCTGAATTTTATCCTCGCGTTAATAAAAAAGACTTTTTTAATCTAGGCTATGTTGCTGCAAAATCAGGGCATTCACGTGGGAGCACAGTAGATTTAACTATTATTCCCATAGTAGGACCCAAACAGGCTACTTATCAGTCTCAACAAAAGTTAGTGGCATGCTTTGCACCTTATGGGGAACGTTTTCAAGACAATAGCATTGATATGGGAACTGGTTTTGACTGCATGGATGAAACTGCCCATTATATGAGTTTAGCAATTAATAAAAATGCGCGAAAGAACCGTAATTTATTACATGCCATTATGATTAAATATGGATTTAAGCCTTATTCGCTCGAGTGGTGGCATTTTACATTAAAGAATGAACCTTACCCAAATACGTATTTTAATTTTCCAGTTATGTAAATTAAAATGTTTTAATAGACTCACCAACAAAAAAAACCCCAGTTGGCGAAAGAGCCAACAGGGGTTACTATCTAAAAGCCTGGCGATGACCTACTTTCGCATGGCTTTAAGGCCACACTAACATCGGCGCTGGAATGTTTCACGGCTGAGTTCGAAAAGGGATCAGGTGG
>CAIUAS010000305.1 GCA_903897205.1 uncultured Gammaproteobacteria bacterium | reverse complement strand
TTTATCATAGCGTGTTGCTATTCGTCTAAAATGTTTAATACGATTAAAAAAACGCTCTACACAGTTTCTTTCTTTATAAAGATAAGCATCATAATCAATTTTTTTTAAACGATTTTTCTTGCCTGGAATAACTGGCTCAGTTCCTCTTTCTTGTAATATTGCTCTGAACGCCTCACAATCATAGCCGCGATCAGCAAGCAAATAATCGCTGCTTTCTTTGCCTAAAAGTATTTGTGCAGATTTAATCTCGTGTTCTTGGCCAGCGGTAAGAACAAACTTAAGCGGCATACCAAAAGCATCTACTTTTGCGTGAATTTTTGAGCTAAAACCACCGCAACTTTTTCCTAATGCCTGTAATTCTTGTCCGCCTCGCGCTCCTGCCGCATGTTGGTGGGCCCGAATTATTGTCGCATCAATCATATGCCATTCGTGATCGCCATCTTTTTTTTAAAATTTCAAATATTCTATTGAAATGCTCTTGCTTGACCCAGCGGCTGTAGCGATTGTAAACGCTTTTCCAATTCCCATAATCAGCGGGTAAATCCCGCCAAGGTGCGCCCGTTCGAATAATCCAACACACAGCTTCCAGAAACAGACGATCATTTTTACCATGGCGGCCTTTAGGTTTCGGCAGTAGTTTGCTTAGCTTACCCCACATCCCATCATCGATAACCATCCGTGACATCCTTTCAGAAAAAGAACAAGGGAGTCTTTTTACACTATTTTTGTTCTTTAAAAAAGTTTAGGGACAGAACCTAGCTCTTCCACTAAAGTATTCCAAGCGCCACATTCGCCGCATTGCCCTGCCCATTGTGGCAAACGCGCACCGCACGCTTGGCAGGTATAAAGAATCTTAGGTTTAGCCATTGATGTATGAGTAAATTTAGGTTGATGATAAAAAGTGTTGGTTTAAATAGTAGCCCCATGCTTACAGTTGGGCAACCCTTATTCCGGCCGAAACGGCAAGAATACCCTCTTCTTTAATAGGCAACCTTCATCACCCAGGTCGCTGAGTGGACAAGGATTCACTTGAAACGGCTACCGTTACTTGGCAAAAACGTATATCATGCCGCCTTGCTTAATGGGCAACGCCTATAGGATATAAAACTAACCGTGCTATCTCGATTGATTCATATTACAAGGATAAATTGGCTAATGCTGCTAGCATTATTGCTACTTTTTCCTTATTTAGCGTATGGCGCCATTGCACAGATCATCGGCTTTCATATTTCGACTTCCTCTGGCAAAACGCATCTTGTTATTGACGTTACCGCTTTATCTAACTACAAAGCATTTACCTTGGCGAACCCAGAACGCTTGGTCATTGATTTTCCTGGCGCTCACTTAGCGACTTCATTGCGCGGGAATTTTAGTAAAACGCCTATTATCGATGCCCGCAGTGGTTATCCAAGCCCTAACACTTTACGAATGGTATTAGACTTACGCAAACCCGTGCATCATGTCATTACTTTGCAAAAAGGCAGTGCAGGCAAAAACCATTTAATTATTGATCTTTATGAGGCTGGTTATCGTCCGCCCAGCAAACCTCCAGCAGAAATTGTAAAAACTACTTCACCGGTGCAACCAACCGATGAGACTAAGCAACTCGAACAAGACATGCTGCAACAAGTGTTGGCAAAACAAAGCCAAGCAGTGACAAAACCACCCACTGAAAAACCAGTTAGCGCTATCGCTCCTACAAAGCCGGAAACCAAAATCTCATCCACCCCGCTGGCGATACCACCGATCACACCACCGCCCTCGCTTGCTTCGGCAACTCCGCCAACACCGGTTGCTACCGCTAGCAATCAACGCGTCATCAATGTGGTTATTGATCCAGGACATGGCGGTAAAGACCCCGGGACTGCCGGACATTTTGGCGTGCGCGAAAAAGATGTAGTGCTTGCGAGCGGTCTTGATTTATATCAGCTGCTGCAAAAAGATTCTCGCTTTCATGCCGTCATGACACGTAATGCCGATTATTTTCTTACTCTGCGTCAGCGTTTAATGGTTGCCCGTAAAAATCATGCTGATGTATTTATTGCTATTCATGCGGACGCTTTTAAAGATCCTTTTGCGACAGGTGCTTCTGTTTATGCGCTTTCTGGCCATGGCGCTAGCAGTGAAGCGGCCTTATGGTTGGCTAAAAAAGAAAATTACTCTGAGTTGGGTGGAATAAAATTAAATGATAAAAGCGATTTGTTGCGTTCAGTATTAATTGATCTCTCCCAAACCGCCACCATTTCTTCAAGCATACAATTAGGGCAAGATTTATTAAATGAGATTGGTAGAGTCGGCAAACTTCATCGTAGCAGCGTTGAACAAGCTCCATTTATGGTATTAAAATCACCTGATATTCCGTCAGTATTAATTGAAACCGGCTTTTTATCGAACCCTTCTGAAGAAGAACGTTTGCGTAATCCTATCTATCAACAACAAATTGCGCAGGCAATTTATGCGGGTTTATTAGATTATTTCACGACAAATCCGGCGGCAGGTAAGCAAATTGTTAACCCCAAAAAATAACAAGCTAGCCAACGATTAGGTAAAAGACCACAGCGAATCACCTACTGAAAAGCGCTTAAAAATTCAGTATGATATGCTTTATTAATTTTTCTACTATT
>CAIUAS010000304.1 GCA_903897205.1 uncultured Gammaproteobacteria bacterium | reverse complement strand
AGTAAATATTATTTCTCCTATTTAATTGACAAAAACTCATAGCTTATTCAGCTATATTTTTTCTTTGCGCCATGCAACGCACAGCCAGATAATCACCCCAAAAGTAATAGCCGTATCGGCAATATTACAGGTAGCAAAATACCACGTCCCTGCATGCAAACTGATAAAATCAACCACATAGCCTAAAACAGCACGATCATATAAATTACCTAATGCGCCACCTAAGATTAACGCCATTGCGCAAGCGCTGATATTATCGTTGCGTGAACATTTATGTAATGCCCGCAAAATAATAGCGCTGATTCCAACGGCAATTAATATAAATAACCAACGTTGCCATCCACCCGCATCTCTCAAAAAACTAAAAGCCGCCCCGGTATTTTGCATAAATAACAGATTAAATACAGGCAACACTTCGACCGGTTGATTTAAAGTTAAATAATGACTAACAAGCCATTTACTTAGCTGATCTAAAATAATAATAATCACCGTTAAATATAACCATCGCAATTGGTTCGTGTTAGTGTCTTGCATAAACTCTCTAATTTTTCCTGTTGTTTATTTCAATAAAGATATCGGCATTAGCCGCTACGCATAAAATCTAGCTTCGCCTTCGCCGCTTATATTTTCCACACAACGTCCACAAATTTCTGGATGCTCTGCATGAGAACCTACCTCTGCACGTCGATGCCAACAACGCACACATTTTGCATGTTGTGACGGCGTTACTTTAAACCACAATGCTTGATTTTCACCCGCATGCTTTATAGTGAGCGCGGCGGCGGCGCTGGGAATAGTTTTATCGACATGAACATCAGCTCGTGAAGTTATTAAGACAAAACGCAACTCGGATTCTTTTTGCACATTACCTATGCCTAATAAACCTAGCTGAGAATAAAATTTAGCGTCCACCTCTTTAAAATATAAATCGACTTCCGCTTCCAAATTAGCGCCGATTAAATTCTCACTACGATAACGCTCGATTTCTTTATTCACAGCTTCACGTATTTCTAATAAACTAGGCAACAATGTTGCCCAATCTTGATAACTTGTTTTCTCAACCTGCTGTATTTCAGTCGGAAATTCATACCAAACATCTAAAAACACAGATGGCTGACGTTTACCCGGTAAATATTGCCAAATTTCTTCCGCAGTAAAACTTAAAATAGGGGCTAACCAACGCACCATTGCTTCTGCGATATAATAAAGTGCTGTTTGTGCGGAACGACGGCCACGACTATTTTCTTGCATGGTATATTGGCGATCTTTAATAATATCCAAATAAAAACCACCTAATTCGACAATACAAAAATTATGCAGCTTTTGATAAATCAAATGGAATTGATAGCTATCATAAGCTTGTTTAATTTCTTCCTGTAATTCGCGCGCGCGTAACACAATCCATTGATCGAGCGGCAACATAGCATTAAATGCAACCGTATGCTGCGCAGGATTAAAGTCAGGTATGTTTGCCAATAAAAACCGCATGGTATTACGAATGCGGCGGTAAGCTTCGGCAGAACGTTTTAAAATTTCATCAGACACCGAAATTTCATTACGATAATCCGTCGACGAAATCCACAGACGCAAAATATCAGCGCCTAGGCTATTAATCACTTTTTCCGGCGCAATGACATTGCCTAATGACTTTGACATCTTGCGGCCTTTTTCATCGACCGTAAATCCGTGCGTTAACACTGCTTTATAAGGCGCTTGTTCATACATGCCAATGGCGGTTAATAATGAAGATTGAAACCAGCCGCGATGCTGATCGGAACCTTCTAAATAAAGATCGGCCGGCCAAGTTAATTCATCTCTTTGTTTCAAGACAGCATAATGTGTCACACCAGAATCAAACCAGACGTCTAAAGTATCGGTAATTTTACGATAATGTTTAGCCTCTTCACCCAATAAATCAGCTGAATTTAATTCATCCCACGCATCAATGCCTTTGTGCTCAATTAATTCAGCGACTTTTTCCATCATCTGCATCGTATTGGGGTGCAACTCATCGGTTTCATGATGAACAAACAAAGTAATCGGCGAACACCAAATACGTTGACGGGAAATACACCAGTCAGGCCGTTGTTCAATCATGCTGGCGATGCGCGCTTTACCGCGTTCAGGAATCCACTGCACAGCATCAATGGCCCGCATCGCTTGCGCACGCAAACCTTGTTGATCCATGCTAATAAACCATTGTGGCGTCGCCCGAAAAATCAATGGAATTTTGTGGCGCCAGCAATGCGGATAACTGTGCTCAAGTTTTTTATCGCACAGTAAATTATGCTGCTCTTTTAATATTTCAATAATATGCGCATTGGCTTTAAATACATGCTCACCCGCCAATAAAGGCACATCTGGCAAATAACAACCGTTGCTCCCCACCGGATTAACGATCGGTAATTTATAACGTTGGCCCACCACATAATCTTCTTGGCCATGCGCGGGCGCGGTGTGCACAGCGCCGGTACCGCTTTCCGTGGTAACATGTTCACCTAAAATAACCGGCACTTGTCGATCATAAAAAGGATGCTGTAATAAAATGCCTTCTAAATCTGCGCCAGCGCATTTAGCCATCGACGTAAAGGTTTCAATACCATAACGCGCAAGGCTGGTGGGTAATAATACTTCGGCAATTAATAAATACTCTGATTGCTCATGAATTTTAACTTCGACCAAGTCATAACTATTTTCTGGATGCAAGGCAACGGCTTCATTAGCAGGCAATGTCCAGGGGGTCGTCGTCCAGATAGGAATACTGATCGGCGCATTTTCCTGCTGCGCATTCATATCTATTCCGAATTTCGCTAACAATGTTTTTTTATCAATGACTCGAAATTTCACATCAATCGCAGGCGAAGTTTTATCGGCATATTCGACTTCGGCTTCGGCCAGCGCAGAACCGCAATCAATACACCAATGCACGGGTTTAAACCCTTGTTGTAAATGGCCCTTCGCAATAATTTTTGCCAGCGCGCGCACGATGTTCGCTTCAAATTTAAAATCCATCGTACGATAAGGATTTTCCCACGCACCAATAATGCCTAACCGTTTGAATTCTTCTCGCTGAATATTAAGCTGTTCTTGCGCATATTCGCGGCATTTAGCACGAAATTCTTTTGCCGATAACTTCTCACCCGCTTTGCCATATTTTTTTTCGACATTTAATTCGATAGGCAAACCATGACAATCCCAACCAGGTACATAAGGCGCATCCAAGCCACTTAACGTTTTACTTTTAACAATAATGTCTTTTAATGCTTTATTAACGGCATGGCCAATATGCGTATGACCATTGGCATACGGAGGCCCATCATGCAAAATAAATTTCTTTGCGCCTTTACGCCGCGTTCGTAATTGCTGATAAAGTTGCATTTGTTCCCAACGCTGCAAAGTCTCCGGCTCGCGCTGCGGAAGATTGGCTTTCATGGGAAAATCGGTATGGGGCAGATTTAAGGTGTTTTTATAATCAGTCATAAGCTATCTTTTTTAAGAGTAAAAGGGGCTGTCTATTGAAATTTTAGTCGTCTCGCTTGTTTTATCATACCAAACGCTATATGGCTATACCCGTTAGCGGGCTAACTTTGCGCCAGCTGTCTAGGCGTTAACGGCCTAGACATACTCCAAAACTAAAATACGCCAAGTATTTTTTTGGCGCTTTCCACATCTTGCTCAATCTGCTGTTTCAACAAATCAACTGAAGCAAAACGTTGTTCGTCGCGGATTTTTTGGATAAATTCTATTTGTAAAAATTTTCCGTAGATTGACTGCTGAAAATCCAGCAAATAAACCTCTAATAATTGTTTATGGCCATCCACGGTTGGACGCCTGCCCAGATTTGCGACACCGAATAATGTTTGCGATATGACTCCATGCACTTTAACGGCAAATACGCCATGTAACGGCGATAGCAAGCGCTTTAATAAAATATTGGCAGTGGGAAAACCTAATTGACGGCCGCGTTTATCCCCATGGATCACGTGCCCTCCCATGCTATAAGGCCGCCCTAATAATTGCTTTGCCAAGGCAAAATCACCCACGGCCAACGCTTGTCTCACACGCGAGCTACCGACACGTTCGCCATTAAGTAAAATAGTTTCGGTATTACTCACTGCAAATTGATATTGCTCGCTTAAGTGTTTTAATAAATTAAAATCGCCTTGCCGATTTTTTCCAAAGCAAAAATCATCTCCTACGATCAAATGACGTATCCCTAATTTTTCAACTAAAAGCGACTTCACAAATGCTTCGGCAGTTAAACTGGCTAATTGCTCATTAAATTTCAAACACAACACACGATCGACAGAATATTCTTGCAACACCATTAATTTTTCGCGCAACCGCATTAAGCGAGCAAGCCGGTTATCTTTTAAAAAAAACTCTAACGCTAGTGGTTCAAACGTAATTAATAATGAAGGCAAATTTAATTGTTTGGCCTTAGCATTTAAATTTTGCAAAATACGTTGATGGCCTAAATGGACACCATCAAAATTACCAATCGTAGCCACACAACCATGATGCTTTGCTGTTATATTATAAATATCACGGATAAATTCCACTTATATTGCCTCATCACTGTTTTACTTTTAAATCACGCATTCGCATGCCCGCCAACCACAAGCTGATTATATATATAACAATCGCAACGATGCCTAAGATAAATACATGTAAAAAACGTTGCTGCCAATGCCAATTCAACCAGCGAGTTAAATCGCCCGCACTCCACCACAAAAACAAACCGCTCATGCCATTAGCAAAAATTAATTGTAATAAGAATTTAATCCACCCGTGCTGCAAACGATAAATACCGCGTTTATTTAAAGTAAATAATAACAAAAAAGTATTAACCCAAGAACCTAAAGAGCTCGCTAACGCTAACCCAGCATGTTTAAAGGGGATAATTAAGGCCACATTCAAAATCATATTAATAATCAGCGTTATGACAGCGATGCGTACGGGCGTGCGCACATCTTGACGGGCGTAAAAGGCGGATGACAATACTTTCACCAGCATAAATGATTGCAAACCCACTGAATAAGCAATTACACTTTGGCGCGTCATTAACACATCATGCACACTGAATTTACCGTAGTGAAACAGAGTAGCAACCAATGGTCCTGCTAAGATCAACATGGTTATTGACGCAGGAATACCGATTAATAAATTACAACGAACCCCCCAATCCAAAGTACTTGCATAGGCTTCTGGAGATTTTGCTGCATGTTGGCGCGCTAATTGTGGCAATACCACCGTTGCCAAAGCTACGCCAAAAACACCTAAAGGGAAATAAGCCAATCGCTCGGAATAATATAACCACGACACACTGCCCACTTGTAAAAATGAAGCAAAAATCGTATTTAACAATAAACTAATTTGGGCGACCGAAGCACCAAACAAAGCCGGCAACATTAATTTTAAAACGCGCCGCACGCCGGGATCGCGCCAATTCAAACGCGGCCATACCAGAAAACCGATGCGTTTTAAAAAGGGCAGTTGAAAAAAAAACTGCACGAAACCCGCAATAAAAACGCCCCAGGCTTGCGCTTCAATCGGCACTTTAAAATAATGCGTAATCCCAAACGCGGTCGCAATCAAACAAACATTTAATAAGGCCGGCGTGAACGCAGCCACACCAAAAATTCCGTAACTATTTAATATCGCTCCCGTAAAAGCCGTGAGCGAAATCAACATTAAATAAGGAAACGTAATACGCAGCATTTCACTGGATAAACTAAAGCGATAAGGATCCAATCCTGGCGCAAAAATTTTCACAATCACCGGCGCACCAATGACGCCCAGCGCGATGACCATTAGCAAAATCAAACCTAAACATGCAGACATATGACTAATAAATCGCCGCACCTCATCCGGCGTGCGTGTTTGTCGATAATCCGACAGCACTGGCACAAACGCCTGCTGAAAAGAACCTTCCGCAAACATATTGCGCATGAAATTGGGGATTTTAAAAGCGACGTTAAAAGCATCCACCGCCGCGTTCACGCCAAAAATCTGCGCCGCGATCATATCTCGCACAAAACCCAAGATGCGCGAAATGAAAGTCATGGAAGAAACTAAACTAGTCGATTTGGCGAGACTTTTACTCATAACCTGCTGAACAAGGAATTAAAGCCCGCGATTGTAACAGCTTTTCAAGGCTTGGGAGTTAATTAACCATGCCTAATTGATATTTTAGCTTTATCCACGGATTAAATTACCTTCAGCCGGCCGTTGAAAAATACCAATAGCCAACACCGCCAGTAAAATAAATCCCACCATTAAGTAAATGGCCGTATTAAAATGGCCCGTTAACACCGTTAACCAACCCGTTAATGCCGGCGCAACAATACCACCAACGCCAAAAAAGCTAAGCATAATGCCTAAACTCGTGGCCGCTTGTTCAGGCACTAAATCCGTGTTAACGGCATAAAAAGCAGCATTTGGCATAAAGGCAAAACCAACTCCGAGCGACAAACCGATAGCGGCGACAGTTAAGGAATTGGCATAAACCACGACTATAAAACTAAGCGCGGATATTAATAGACTGCTTAAAATTAAATAGGAACGCGCCAAACGAATACGCTGGGTTTTAGCCCAAATATGATCCGAAATAACGCCGCCTAAGATCACAAAAATAGCAGCGGTTAGCCAAGGCAACGTTAATAACCAGCCAACTTTAGCAAGTTTTAAAGAATAGGTTTTCTCTAAAAATCCCGGCAACCAAGTCATCGCAAAAAAGACGATATAACCAAAGGCAAAATACGCAAAATTATTGGCGAGTAAACTCGGTGTAAATAATAATTTCCAATTAATTTTTTTATGCTGGGTAGCTGTATTTTTTTCTTTAACTGTTATGGGTTGAGTCATTTTGGGGAATAAATAAAACCAGAGAATTCCCCATAACACCCCGACACCACCTAAAATAAAAAACATTTGTTGGTAACTTAAAGCCGTTACTAAATACGCTAATAAAGGCGAGCCTAGCGCTAAGGATAAAGGAACAGCGGCAATACCTAAGCCTAATGCTTTGGCGCGATGTTGGACGGGCAAATTATCTGCGACCAAGCGATTGAGACTGGGAAACGTGCCTGCCTCAGTAACACCTAATAGCATGCGTAAAATAATGAAGGCGCCAAAACTAGTTGCAAGCCCCATAGCAGCGCAAGATAGCGACCATAGGATGGCAGAAACACACCATGTAATGCGCGCCCCAAAACGATCCACTAAAAAACCCCCGATGGGCGACATAATCATATACCCAGTAGCAAATGCCGAACCTATCAAGCCAAAATCGGCGTCATTCAGATGAAATAGATGCTCAATGGGCGTTATGGCATAGGCTAACGCGGAACGGTCTAGATAATTGATGACGATGCCAACAAAGGCCAGGGCAATACAGAGCCAACGATAGTCTAGTTTTTGCATAAAGTTTTCTGCATAAGATGAGATAAGGACGTTATTATAAGGTTTGGAGTAACATTGTATAGCGCAAAGCGTTGAAATTACTTGTATCCGCCAGCCTACCTTGATTATACTTTCCTCCCCACGCCGGAATAGCTCAGTTGGTAGAGCAATTGATTCGTAAGCATGTAGTTGGGCATATACAATGTGGCCAAAAATGCTGATTAATCAAGGAATTAAGTCACCATACTTATACTCCTTAAAAAGCCGTGCGGGACTTTTGCGGGAGCTAGTTATAGAATACCTAACTTCTACATTTAACAATGCTGGCGTAGCTCAGTTGGTAGAGCAATCGATTCGTAATCGATAGGCCGTAGGTTCGACTCCTATCGCCAGCACCATCAAACCATCCTATTAAGCCGTCATGGCTTTAGGTTGCAGCAAAGGTTCGTGTGAGCACTTTGACACGTAATTAGAAGTTGCCGCCTTTAACATAATCAACACAGGGCTACTGTTACTTCCACTACAAACTTTATTAGCCGCACTCAACAAATTTTGTAATTCAGCCTCACTATAATGAGTTGTAATACCACGTTTTGTCTTATGCCCTAACAAGTCCTGTCTGTCTTCAAAGCTTACGCCTGCCGCCCTAAGCCTTCGGCCGAAGGTGTGCTTTAAATCATGCACACGAACCTGCGGTAAATCAGCCCGAAGCCGAGCTTTTTTCCACGCGGTATTCAGCATACGTTCAATAGGACGCCCTTCGTATGTGAAAACATAGTCAGGATGCTCACCTCTTACTTCTTCGATCACGGATCGTGCAATTTTATTTAGCACAACCAAACGATCTTCTCTATTTTTTACCTTCACTCCAGGTATGACAAACACTGATATATTTAATTCGGGAACTTGGATTTCCCACTCCCAACGTAAGCGGCAAATTTCCTTAGTACGACATCCTGTATTAACTGCAAAAAGCGCCATCCTAGCAAGATGGATTGGCAGTTCCTTAAACAGGGTCGCTTGCTCGTTCCAATTAAGCGGATAAGGTTTGCGCTTATCGTATTCCCCAAGTAACTTAATTTTGGGGGCGGTGGCTAACCAAGTTAAACCATTCTCGTCCAACCATTCACTGGCAGCTAAATTCAAGATATGGCGTACAACCTGTAACCCATAATTAATGGTGCGGTTTTTAGCGCTTCCTTGCTTTTTCGCCTGCATATAAGGCTGCAAACTACCCATATGGACCGCTTCCATAGGCAGATTGCCGATAAAATCATCAAGCTGCTTAAGATAAATAGCGTCCGT
>CAIUAS010000303.1 GCA_903897205.1 uncultured Gammaproteobacteria bacterium | reverse complement strand
ATCTTTATAACGACTAACAATAAATAAATCCCCGTTTTCATCTAAATAACCTAAATCCCCTGTTCTTAACCATGGACCGTTTTCGCTGTCTTTTGTATAAGTAAAGAAAGTTTCATTACTCAGTTTAGGCAGGTTCCAGTATCCTTCGCAAATGTGCGCTCCTTTTACCCAGATTTCACCTATATTTCTAGTAGCTTGCGTGCAAAGTGTTTCAGGATTGACAATGATTAATTCTTGGTTAATTTGAAATTTGCCAAGATTTACTATTTTTTTTGTTTTTAAAGAGTCTTTACTGGCTAAGACAGCTTGTCCCAGACTCAGGCTATCCGTATCAATAGTATCGATTGAGACGTCAGATTGTTTGCTGGCTCGGCAGGTTATAAATAGGGTGGCTTCTGCCATGCCATAGCCGGGTGTCCAAGCATTGGGATTAAATCCGTATTCTTTAAATATTTCATTAAAGCGAGTGAGTGTATCTGCTCTTATAGGTTCTGCAGCATTAACTAGATATTGCAGGCTAGCAAGATTTAATTGCCGTTCGGATAATTGGTGAGATTCGGCTATACACAAATCATAAGCAAAGTTCGGAGCATAACTATGCGTGCCTTGATATTTAGAGATTGTTTCCAGCCAAACTAGAGGATTTTTGATAAAATTTAGCGGAGACATAAGAAATAGCTGAGCGCCAGCAAAAACAACTAGTAAAGCTTTACCAATTAATCCCAAATCGTGAAATAGCGGTAACCAACTTACCAAACGAGAGTTAACGTTCACTTCAATAGCGATTGTCAGTAAGTGCAAATTTGCTGTTAAGTTTTTATGTTTGACTATAACGCCTTTGGGTTGGCTGGTAGAGCCAGAGGTGTACTGCAGAAATGCAATATCTTCAGGTTTAGGTAATTCCAATAGTATAGTAGATTCATTGTTGCTAATGGTTTCGATATCAACATAATTCATTTCTGTTAATATTTTAGAGCCCGCCTTATTTTGAATATTTGCGAATGCGGCGATGGTTTTACTATTCGCTAAAATAAATTTTGCTTGTGTATCTTGAGTAATTGTTGCTGTTCTTTGAATATGATTAGGATTGATGGAATGCAACACAGGTACGGCAATTAAGCCTGCATAGAGGCATCCCCAAAATGCTGTTAAATAATTAAGCCCTTGTGGTAAGGCGATTATTATGCGATCACTTTTGTGGGCACCTTGTTTTAATAAGTTTGCAGCGACGCTGCTAGCTTTTTGATCTAACTCAGCAAAAGTTAAAGTAGTGACATTATCAGCTTCTAAAAACGTATATACGATTTGATTAGGTTTTTGTTTGCAATGTTCTTTTAAAATGGATACAAGAGTCATGATAAATTATCTCCCATAATGTGCATGGTATAAAGCTTGTCAGCAATTTCGTGCAAATTTTCAAAATCAATTAATAGCGCGGGTTCAAAGTCGATATTTAATTCATCGCAAATAGATGCGGCAAAGCGAACTAATTTCACTGAATCCGCCAAATAATCAGAAATAGAGAGGGCTAGATTAATAGTATTGACCTCAGAATGAGTTGCTTGAGCTAATTTATGTTTGAGCAGCAGGTATATATCTTCCAGGTTTTTTTTTGAGTTGATTTGAGCGTTGGCTAATTTTGATGTGGTATTCATGTTTGAGCCTATTATATTAAATTATAATTTAATTATAGTCTGCTTTAAAAAAAGATAGTGGGTAAATATATTGCTTGCTAAGCTGAAGTTGTATTGAATGGCTTATGCTTTTTTGGTAAATATAAAATTCTATACTATAGTCAATATAGGCTTCTGAATATCAAAAATTATTTTTGATTTGAAAAAAACCAATATAAAAAATATGCTCATAAACTTTGTAAATAATAGTATTTATGTAGTTAACTCTATTAAGTTATTAGGAGCGCTATTATGAAAAACCAAGATCCATTTATAAGTATAATAGATAATATGGTTAATTCTGCGGTCGAGCAGAAAATCATACATTTGTCTGTTAC
This sequence comes from uncultured Gammaproteobacteria bacterium, assembly GCA_903897205.1. Taxonomy (GTDB): domain Bacteria; phylum Pseudomonadota; class Gammaproteobacteria; order CAIUAS01; family CAIUAS01; genus CAIUAS01. The sequence goes on along the minus strand of CAIUAS010000303.1, from coordinate 9,418 downwards.
TAGTCAGCAATTAGCTGGTTGCAATATTGAGGTGGATGGCTGTTCATTGGTTAATTTTGGGTCTTGTAGTTATCTGGGGTTGGAATTCGATGCACGGTTGCGTGCGGGCGTGATTGATGCGGTTACGCGTTATGGTACGCAATTTGCTTCATCCCGTGCTTATATTTCAGCGCCACAGTATTTCGAATTAGAAACATTACTCGCTGAGTTATTTCAGGCTTATCCTTTAGTTTCGGCCAGTACTACTTTAGGACATTTAGCGGCCATACCAGTATTAGTAGGGCCTCAAGATGCACTTATATTAGACTTACAGGTTCATCATAGTGTGCAATTAGCCACTAGCCAGTGTCGCTTAAAAGGTTGCCCTGTCGAAATTATTCCGCATAGCCGCATGGATGCACTAGAAAATATGATCAAGGAATTTCGCAAAAAAGGGGTTCAACGTATATGGTATTTTGCGGATGGGGTTTATAGCATGTATGGTGATTTTGCGCCCATAGACGATATCATTAGTTTATTAAATAAATACGATAATTTTTATTTATATATAGATGATGCGCATGGCATGAGTTGGAAAGGTAAGCGGGGGAGAGGTTATGTTTTAGGGCAGCGTGATATACACCCCAAAATGGTAGTTGCGGTATCATTATGTAAAGCATTTGCGGCTGGTGGCGCAGCTATTATTTTTCCTAATGAAGAATGGAAAAATATAGTTAGAAATTGTGGTAGTACTTTAATTTTTTCCGGACCTATGCAGCCGCCTATGTTAGGTGCCGCTGTCGCATCGGCGAAAATTCACTTGACAGATGAAATTGCTACTTTGCAAAATGAATTATATGAAAAAATAGAGTACTTTAATCAACTTGTCGATAAGTACAATCTTCCTTTGTTGTCAAAAGATCATACTCCTATCCGCTTTATAGGTTTAGGTTTGCTGCATGTGACTAATAATATGATTCAGCGCTTAATGAAAGAAGGCTTTTATACTAATTCAGCAGGCTTTCCTGCTGTGCCTATCAAGCGTTCAGGAATACGTATTGTCATTAATAGGCATCAAACATATGCTGATATTGAAAAGTTAATACAAGCGATAAGCTATCATTTACCGTTAGCATTAAAGGAAAATAAATATACTTTAGATTTTATTAAAACATTTGGTGACGCATTACCGAATAAGCAAGATTTTCTTGATAAAGAAAAATCAAGTTCAGCTGATTTGCAGGAAAAATCAAAAGAAAAACTACGTTTGATATCTGCGATAACGATTGAAGCTATTCCACGCGAGATATGGGATGAGCGGTTGGGCAATAGAGGTGCGTTTACTTGGGAAAATTTACAATTTCTAGAAAAAATATTTTCCAATACACAACAGCCTGAAAATAATTGGAGGTTTCATTATTTCATCGTGAAAGATAATAATGATGAAATAGTATTGCTGAGTTTTTTTATAAGTGCATTATCTAAAGATGATATGTTTTCTCCGAGAGCGGTTTCTGAAAAAATTGAGCAAGAACGTTTGCGGCGCGGCGATGCTTATTATTTTAGTTCGCAAATTTTACAAATGGGTTCGTTGCTCAGTGAAGGCAATCCACTTTTTTTGGATAAAAGTAAAGCATGGCAAGCAGCTTTAAAAATATTATTAAGTTATTTGAGTGATGAGCAAGAAGAACGCCAGTTAGCTACTGTTTTATTTAGAGATTTACCGCCAGATGATGACGAAATGAAACAGTTGATGCTGCAGCAAGGTTATGTGTGCACTCCATTACCTGATGTTCACATTATTGAAAATAAATATTCCGATTATGCCAGTTATCTTAATGATCTACCGAAAAAAAAGCGAAGGTTTATTAGAGAAGAAGTATTAAGCAAAGAACAGCACTATAAACTAGAAATTTTGGATAATAATACGCGTATTCCTACGCAGCAAGAACTAGATTATTTTTATCAGCTTTACAAAAATGTTAAAAACCATAGTTTTGATGTCAATGTATATGATTTACCAAAAAATATTTTTTCTGAATGTTTAAAAACCTCATGCTGGGAAATATTAGTGCTTTATTTGAAAGAGGGTGAAGACAACAGAGAAATACCCGTTGCTATGGGGGCTTGCTTGAAAACGCCCACTACTTATTGCTTTATGGTCGTTGGTTTTGACTATAATTACATTAAATTACACGGCGTTTATAAGCAAATGTTGCATCAAGTCACTAAGCGCGCTATTGAGCTGAAGCTTGAAAAGATATTTCTTGGCATGACCGATGCCATGCAAAAAAGCAGATTCGGGGCCAGGGCGCAGGAGGTGGTTGCTTATTCGCAAACAATGGAAATTTATAAAATGGAGGTGTTGGCACAATTAAGTGTTGGTTAGGATGGGGGGCGGTTCAATCTCTAGGCGCTCCTGATTGGTTACGCCATAAGGCTCGGCAATATTTTGTATGATACCCTCCGTTGATATTATTGCATCACGAATAGTTTGTGCTTTTGGTAAATGAGCTACGTAATATGCTGCTAGCTTGATTTATCTTTATAAATAATAAGTATTTACCGCTTTTAATTTATAAAGCGGCTAATAGCGATTACGATGTTATGGCCTCTGATTTTCCAAAAAATAACTATCTAATAAGGATTGTTAAGTTTTATAATTGTTTATTATTGATTCATACGATGGAGATATAAATGGATACATTAGCGCTGGCTTCTAATAAACGCTTGTCAGATGTGCAGCTTGCAAAGCTTGCTGCTTTTTTAAGTGCTTCTTCAGCCAAAACAAAAGCTATGTCACTAACACAGGCACATGGTTTTCTCTGCGCTGTATCCTCTTCACCTAATTTAATTATGCCGAGCCAATGGCAACCCTTAGTGTTTGGCGGTGAACCTGAATTTGCTTCCATGGAAGAAGCCCGAGAAATTATTGGATCGCTCGTGCAACTCAATAATTACATCGTTCATCAATTAAGACACAGTCGCTTGTCTTTAGTGCTATGGGAACAAGATCACAATATTCCTTTAAAAAAGTGTTCATTTGAATTGCTGGCAGCGTGGTGCAAAGGTTATCTGCAGGGAGCTCGTCTTGATGCGACATGGAATGATGATAAAGAATCATTCGCATTATTATTGCCATTTGGCATATTAGCCGGTGAAGTGGATATGCAAGGCGAAGAAAATCTAGATGGCAGTATTATTACTGATGATACAGTTTTTAAAGAACAATGTAGAAAAAACTTCTTGGGTTATATTTTTGAAAATTTTTATTATTGGGAAAATTACAGAAATAATCCTCTGGCGTCATATGAACCACAGCAACCTATTCAACGCGAAGCTTATAAAGTTGGTCGCAATGATCCGTGTCCTTGCGGTAGTGGGAAAAAGTATAAAAAATGCTGCATCGATTTGCCGATAGATTTGCACTAATTATTAATGCGACTTCATATCAGCAGTTGTTTTTAGGCACACTGAATGAGTCATTGCAAATACTCCCTATATTGTTTCCTGTCGTGTAAAAGGCGGTTGAGTTCTTGTGTTTTTAAATTTCCTCTCCCTTCAAGAGAGAGGATTTAAGTGGGTTATTGTGGGCCTTGAGGGGTTATTGTTTGAGTCTGAACTACTGGTTGCTTATTCGTTGCAGGTACATCAGCCGTCACGACTTTAGGGCTATCAGGCGACCAGAAAGTACTTTTTGTTTGCGGATTGCCTGTATAGGTTGCGGGAACTTTTGATTTATTGACCGTCGCACCACTCTCCGCCAAACCAGATTCTGCTTTTTGTAAAGTCTTCCTATCTAGCAAACTATCTACTTGCTTCACCAGGTTAGCTATTTTCCTTTCTTGTCCTAGCATTTTGTGTACCATTGCCATCATCGTTGAAGAACCGTGCTCGCCAAGCCGTTGCAAGCTAAAAAAGTCTTGTTCCAATGCTTCCAGATTCTGGTTGAATAGTTCTATATTGTTTTTCAACTCAACTATAAAAATATTTTTAACAATACCGTTATCGGCAGCAGTTTTTAGAATTTTCATAAATTGTAACAGATCTTTTTTAAGGCCTTCATTTTCTGTCAATATAGAGCGGTGTATTTTCCAGAATTCTGCAAGGGGCACAACACTATTTGGATTTAAAGCTGCGCTGGCCAATCCAAAAAGCTGTGATGACATTGTGTTAAAAATGGTTAACGATGTCAAAGCTTCATACACTATCGATAAATATATATAATCGTCAGCAAATTTTTGCTGAATACTTACAATAGAGTCAATACACCGTCTGTAATGGGCGTTAGCCTCTTCAAAGCGATAACTTTGCTGGCATAAAGAACCAAGTTCCTTGTAATTGTTTATCCCGAGGCGACGATCCATATCCGTTAGTTGTCGTATTTTTACAAGAATTGCACCAACCTGCAAATAAGACTTCTCTGCCTCTGCAAATTTATTCTGCTTAAAATAAGACTTGCCGACAGCCTGGTAAAACAGAACTAAGCCACGAAAATCTTTATCCGCTGATTGCTGTATATTTGAGGATGTATCCCCAATACACGCGACAAGTTTTTCTACTTCTCTAAATTTATTCTGCTGAATACAAGCCATAGTGGCACGGCTGTAATAACTAACCAAAGTGCGATTAGCTGCATCCATTGCGGGTGATTTTTCTGTTGAGTTCAATGTTTTTGCAAGCATTGCTGCCGCCTGCAGATAATACTTCTCTGTCCCAACAAAGTTATTTTGTTTATAGCAAGCCATACCAGCATAATCGTAAAAACAACTCAACTTGCGATTATCTGTATCTATTAATGTTGATATTTTTTCAAGGACCTGCCCAGCCCGTAGATAATACTTTTCTGCTTCTACAAAATTGTTCTGCTTGAAATAGATTTGCCCGATAGTATTGTCAATCTCAGCCAAAGCACGATTAGCTGCATCCTTTGCCGACGCTATTTCCGTTGATTTCAATATTTTTGAAAGAGCTGCCACAGTTTGCAGAAGGTATCCTATGGCCTCTTCAAACCTATTATGCTTGCATAATAAATTTCCGGCGCAACTATAAAAATAAGCCAACTCTCGCTCATCCTGTTCAGTTGGTTGCGGTATTTGTGAAAGTGCTGTTGCAGCTTGCAGGCAATAATGGATATACAATCCATCTACACTCAGATATGGTTCAATTTTCTGCGCAACAGGATTCATTTTAATTTTATTCATCAACTCAAAAATATGTCGACAACATTGTCTTACAGATTCCCAATTGCCCTCGGCAACATCAGAATTACCTTTGTTAAGATTTTGCTCAATCAACTTACGGTATTCTTCATTTAAAGCCATAATTTTTCACCCCTTTTAAAATTTATCCATAAGAAAAAAATATCGCACAAATTGCACTATCATCAATAGGATGATAAATAGAAAAATCCATCGGACCAATCCACTGCCTTTTTTAATGGCCAGACGTGCTCCGATGGAATTTCCTAAATTTAAAGAGGTAATCTTATATACCAGTTTACTCAAAAAAACTAATGCCTAAACATTTCATAAGTTTATTTGGCGATGGTGGAGCGTAAGTAGCATTTGCTAAAGTATTCATCCACTTAGCATGAACGAGCAAATCCGTTGCTGATACCTATCTCAGGCTCACCTTTTATTGTATTCTCTACCGAGATGATAAATTCATTTTTTGTTGTTAATTCAACTATGGCTGCTGGCTGCTTACTTCGATTGTGATTGTTATGTTAGTCGTAGTGAAATTAAGCCTTGCTTAACATTTGCTTGGGGATGTTTTGCAAAGCATTTGCTTCTTGTTGCAGTAATTTTTATAAAAAGGATTTGTTATGAAAAATGTAAACTTTCCCTCGTTAAATGAGCATGATGTTTTTGCATTGTTGGAAAATCGTAAAGTAGATAAAAATGCGTTTGAGTCTCATCTTTTTTGGGAACCTCTAGAAATTCTCACCTGTCACAGTAGTGGACAAATTGAAAGCTTCTTCTTAGCTATACAGAAATTGCAGAAATCAGGAGCGTTTTTAGTAGGTTATTTTAGTTATGAGTTGGGTTACTGTTTTGAGCAAAAGCTTAATTTATTGCTGGAACCTGCATCTACGTTGTCTGTTGTGGTTGCATTTAAAAATCATTTACCGCTTAATCAAATTCAAGTCGAGCATTTTTTAAGGACCGTTGCCGAAAATCGCAGCAAGCAGTTGCCTTGTCTGGCTTATAATTTCCGCTTTAACACAAACAAAGAAGCATATCTCGCCGCCGTTGGGAAGGTCAAAAATTATATTAGGGAAGGTGATATTTATCAGGCAAATTATACCATTGGCCTGGAATTTAATTATCAGGGCCGGCCATGGCAGCTTTATAATAGCTTGCGTGAACGTCAAAAAGTAGAATATAGCGCATTTTTGAATTTAAAAGAGCAAACCATCTTGTCACTATCGCCTGAATTATTTTTCAGAAAACAGGGCGATTATTTGCAGACAAAGCCTATGAAAGGAACTGCTCCGCGCGGTAAATCCAGCGAGGAAGATTTAAGCTTAAGCAATTTTATGAAAAATGATCCGAAAACCCTGGCTGAAAATGTGATGATTGTAGATTTGTTGCGCAATGATATTGGGCGTATTGCTGAGCCAGGCACGGTAAATGTCAGCAAATTATTTGAAGTAGAAACGTATGAAACAGTTCTGCAAATGACGTCAACGATTGAAGGAAAACTTTTAGCTGATTTGTCATTAATGGATCTGTTTAAAAATATTTATCCTTGTGGTTCAGTAACGGGCGCGCCTAAAATCAGGGCCATGGAAATTATTCATGAGCTTGAGTCAGGACCGAGAGGAATTTATACAGGGGCGCTTGGTTATTGTATGCCGAATAATGATATCTGTATGAATGTACCTATCAGAACGGTCATATTAAATAATCAGGGGTTGGGTAGGCTTGGCGTAGGCAGTGGTATTGTTTTTGATTCAGATGCAGAAAGCGAGTATCAAGAAGTTGTTTTAAAAGCCAGATTTTTAACAGGCATTAACTCGCAATTTGAATTAATAGAAACGTTGCTTTATTCGCCTGCTAACGGCTATTTATTTTTAAATGAGCATCTCGCCAGGTTAAAGAAAACAAGTGATATTTTTTCATTTAAATGCCCCATTGAGAATATTCATCAGGCATTTATTGAATTAAGCGATGCGATGTTAATGGAAGTGGACTATAAAGTGCGGCTTTTGTTACGGCAGGACGGTCAGTTTTCTTTGTCGTTCGAACCGTTAAATGCTGATCTTCCTGCAAAGAAGACGATTATTGTTTCTCCAAATAAAATTTGTTCGAGCAATATTTTGTTTCAATATAAAACGACCCATAGCTCGACGCGCGGGTTTTATGAGCGAGAATACCAGCAGGCAAAAAATAAATACGATTGTTATGATGTTGTTTTTACTAACGAGCGTGGTGAAATAACAGAAGGAACCAGAAGCAATATTTTTTTTGAAAAAAATGGCGTTTTATATACTCCGCCAGTTAATTGTGGTTTGTTGAAGGGTATACAGCGCGAACGCTTGCTCAAAGATAAAAATTCAGCTGCCGTTGAAAAAGTTATTGTTATAGAAGATTTATATGCCGCCGATAAAATTTACCTGACGAATTCAGTGCGTGGGGTGGTGGAAGTTAAATTAGCCGCGGCCCCAGCTGCTGCTAAACAATGGAATGTCGCAATTACTTAAAAGGATTTAGCATATGATATTAGTGATCGATAATTATGATTCTTTTACTTATAATTTGGCTCAATATTTAATGCAATTAGGGGCGGCTGTAAAGGTTGTTCGCAATAATGAAATCACAATGACTGAAATCGTTCAGCAAAATCCGAGCCATATTTTAATTTCGCCGGGGCCTGGCAAACCAACAGAATCCGGCATTTCGCTAGACATTATTCAGCATCTGGTTGGTAAAATGCCTATTCTGGGTGTTTGTTTGGGGCATGAAGCGATTGGGCATGTGTATGGTGGGAAAATAAGTCATGCTGGTCAAATCATGCATGGGAAAAATTCTTTGATTTTTCATAATAACGCCGGTGTTTTTACGGGCTTGCCCTCGCCCTTTTCAGCTACGCGTTATCATTCATTGGTTGTTAATAAAAATTGTGTGCCAGATTGTTTAGAAGTGACGGCCTGGACGGTCGATGATGAGGGGAACATGGATGAAATTATGGGTTTAAAACATAAGGCTTATTCATTAGAAGGTGTTCAATTTCATCCGGAAGCTATTTTAACGGAGCATGGGCATGCTTTGTTGCAGAATTTTTTGAGACAATAGGAGGGAAGTTTAGATGAATGGAGAGAGATTATATGAACCGGAGTTGGAACAAAATATTTTAGAGAAGCTGGCTAATAACTGGCAACATCGGGTGGCCGTTAATAAACCAAAGTTAGATTTTAATGTTGCATGTAAAATCGCTTTTGTTAAGGTTTAAATTTAAGCGTTAGCTAGCGCTTTCTGAAATAATTAGCAAATTGTGCTTGCGGCAAATGTAATGTATTGCGAATATTTTTACATCAATTTCTCTATATATCTTACAAATAAACCTAACGTTTTACGCTAAAAAAATAAAAATTTTTATGGTAAAAAGTATTTTTATACAGGTATATCTAAATATGAACTCATCTAAAATAAAGTATATTGTATATTTGCTAAATCTTATCATACTAAGTTTTTTTAGTATTAATGCTTACTCCCAACCAGTTATCAGAAACTGCATCATTATGCAAACAGCTGAAGATGGCTATTTATATAAAAATGGCACAGGATACCAACTCACACTGTCAAATCCTAATCCATGGCTTGTTTATTTCAAGCATTCTCCCACGCAACACCTAATAGCTTCAAGGAACGCTATAATTAAAAATCAGCTTTATAATGCCATGCAGCAATCTTTAAAAAATTCTCAAAAGCAATCACTGATGGCAGAGATAGTTAGCTTTGATGCTAAAAACCAGGCATCACATTATGATGCCTTAATAAACGGCATAAATTATAATAAACTAAATGATCAAATCACTTATAAGCTAAAATTAACAATAGACCCTAAAATGGCCGCTTTATCAAAATTACCTTTAAAACATATTGTTATACTAATTGACGGTAATGATGTTTATATTAACTGCGGTGGCCCAGGGTGAGTAATTTATAATGCGAAACAGCGTGCGAGTATGAGTAGCCATGTTAAACTTGCTTTCGCCAGTTTTTTACAGCCGCTATTGTATAAGCTTTAGTCATTCCACGTAAAGTTGTTATTTCTTATAAGCTGAATCATGATCCGCATGCAAAGTTAGCAATCTGAGAAAATCATTTTGCCTTAAGGCGGTTGCTCGGTATTTTTGCGAAAATCGGAAAGAATAAATACGTTCACCTGATTGAGTTTGTTTCGATAAGATGGCTTCCCATTTTAAGCCGTT
>CAIUAS010000302.1 GCA_903897205.1 uncultured Gammaproteobacteria bacterium | reverse complement strand
TTTACTTGAATTAATCTATCTCCTTTTAAGCCTTGGCTTTGAAGGAAAATATTATAATGAAGAAAAAGCGGTTCGCGATGAAATAAGACATCGCTTGTTTCGCCTCATTATGGCGCATCGGGAAGAACCTCATCGCAAACTTTCTCCCAGCCTTAACATTTTACAAAAAGTAGATAGCTTAATAAAGCATCGTACCCCCAAATGGAAAATAGCAGCAATCACTCTGGGAATATTTTTTACACTGGCCTTATTATTTAATTTAGCCACTTATTTTACTAGTCGTAAAACCTTACAAGAATTAAATGATATTGGCCAAATGACACCTGGACTCACCAGAGTAAGCAGTGCCAATAATTTATTAAAAACCCCGCTGGCAGCCGGCAAACCAAGACATCACCACAACAAGCGACAGGAAAGTTCGGTATGAAATCAATTCGTCCTTATTTAGCAATAATTAGTATTTTAATACTGGTTATTGGCGTATTACTATTTATTTGGTTTACCCCCTCATTATTTGATCTAGATGAAGATGCTATTTTTGCCAATGTCATCGTGCAATCATTATTAACTATCATTATTGCTTTAATAGGTGGGTTTACGTTTTATATATTAGCACCGATACGCAAACATGCTGAAACCGTCGAACAAAGTGATGCTCAACCTTCACTAAAAGGAAACTTAAAGCAACAAAAAACTTTATTTAAACAACATGCCCACGAAACATTTAATAATTTAACACTTGCGTTTCAAATATGGGGCAACAAAAAACAGCGTTATTTATGTAAATTACCTTGGTATATTGTATTAGGAAGTGCTAACAGTGGCAAAAGTACTTTATTAAACAATTCAGGCTTAGATTTTTCACCCACTGAAACGCTGGGGCCTGATCCCTTGCAAACTGGCGATAACCATCGCGATTATAACTGGCGCTTTAGCAAAGAAGCCGTCATTCTTGACATCGCAACAGGACAACCACGCGAAGGCACCGAAAATTACCCCGCCTCTTATTGGGGAATTAATCTACGCGATCCTTTTTGGGCGGGTGTTTTAAAATTAATTAAACGCTATCGCCGAAAAAAGCCACTCAATGGCGCCCTCATTACCTTAAATTTACCTGAGTTATTATTACAATCAGATAAAGTTAATCAAACGCAAAAACAAGCATTAAAAAGTATTCTGCAAGCTATTCATCAAGAACTACAAATTCAAACTCCAATTTATCTCATCCTCACTAAATGCGATTTAATCGCAGGTTTCCAAGAATTTTTTGTTGATCTTTCCAAAGAAGACAGAGAGCAAGTTTGGGGCATCGCCTTTCCACCGCAAATTATTTTTAATCAAAAACAAAGCGTTGCATATTTTAATGAAGAATTTGATAAATTAATTGCGCGCCTCCAGGAACGCCTTTTGTTACGCTTAGAAGTAGAACGCGACATGAATAAACGTCTGCTAATTAGTTATTTTCCGCAACAAATCCAACTCTGCAAACGTATTTTAGCCGACTTTATTCTACAAGACGATCATTCACAAATTCGCGGCATATACTTCGTTAGCAATATACAAAACGGTAAACCTTATGATTTTCTATTATCTGCATTAACTGCAAAATATCATTTAACCGCCTCGGCTAATCATCCTTATCTCTCACAAGAAAAGCCCTACTTTATTCAACACTTATTTCGCGAAATCTTCTTACCTGAAGCGAGCTGGGTCGGCAATAGCCCTTATTTACAACGCCTGAATACGTATATTTACCGCGCCAGCTGGATGACTGCCCTCTTGGCTTTGTCATTCGGCACCATAGGATTATCGGTATCTTATGCTCGCAATAAAAATAATCTAGAAATCATTCAACGTTACTTACCCGATTATCAACAAGCAGTTTCACAATTAACCCCCGCCAATAAATCACTAACAGATACCTTACCCTTGCTTAATATTATAAAAAACATTCATGCTATTTATGCAAAAAGCAGCAACAAATGGCTATTATATTTTGAAATTTATCAGCCCGTTAAAATTAGCGATAATATTAAT
>CAIUAS010000301.1 GCA_903897205.1 uncultured Gammaproteobacteria bacterium | reverse complement strand
CCCGGAAATGGCTCTTCGCCTGTCAAAGGCTTTGGGCCGCTCCCCCGAAAGCTGGCTTGCTATGCAAGACAACCATGACTTGTGGCAGGCAAAGCAAGTTGTGGATTTACGCAATGTCACTAAAGTCGAGTTCAGGGCAGCCTAACCGTCCATTCCCATCGCACCCCCGCCGCCGTGCGTGGACTTCCATAAAGTCTCAATTATCACTCATAAACTAATAGTAGTTATTCTATATAACAATAATACAAGACAATTCCCATTGTCTTGCGTAGTAAATTATGAAGGGCAGCTTTTTTAAGCAGCATAACAACCCCCCCAATTTACAGGCCACCGACTAACGCTTCCCCTTGTAAGGGTCGGTCAAGTCGCACACCGCCGGGTTTCCGCTGTTGTCGTAGCAGACGAAGAACCGAGCCAGGCTAATCTTGGAGCAAGTCACCTTGTCGCCCGTCCTTTCCATGCACTTCTTGTACTCCCGGTACTCTGCCGGGGTCGGCGGGGTCTTGTACTCCTTGGCCTCCGCTATCGGGGCCAAGGAGGCAAACAGTATCAATGCTATAAGCAAAGTTTTCATTTAATGGAATATTTCAATAGTTTTTGTAAGAAAAAAAATTATTTATGTTTAGCTATTTTTTTGCAGACAATACCCAGAGTACACCTGCCCCAATAACAGATAATGTTACTGAGATAATTTCAATCCATTGTTTACTATCATAATTATTGTCTGATGCACAAGCAGGGCATAAGTCTTTTTCTCCATCCGTCAAAGGTCGTCCACATTTAGTGCATTTTTTCATCATAGTTATCCAATAGCTCTTCTGGTTTAACTTCAATTTCGATGCAATTAAAACAATTATTAGCGATATTTTTACAACTTTGAATGTGACTAGAAATACGGTCTCTATTTTCAATATATGAGACCCATATTAGCTCAGGAAGTGGCCCATTTTTATATGGCACTAGACGTGCATTTCTTGCAGCTACTTCAATTCTACAAGAATTTATTTTTTCTATGTAATTTTCAAGTATAGATGAAGCAACCAATGGTTGGTCTATTATTTCGTAGCATTCAGTCAGAGATTGAATACCCATAAGAGAAAGTTGAAAAGATTCTTCCGCTAGTGTAAACCTCTCATTAGCTACCGATGCTTTATTTGATTTCCAATTATCAAAAAAACCAATTTTTATATCTGGAGTATCATTAATTTGTTGCTTTAATGACGTTAGCGTTTTTTCAATTCCTCTACTTAACTCTTGGATAGCAGCTATAACCAAATGTAATCTAGCATCCTGAGAAGTAACATGAATCGCCTGCATATAAAGACTTATACCTGCCTTTATTTCAGAAAGTCTATCATTATGAAATTCCTTTTCTATATTTGTTAGTCGTTTTTCAATCCGCTTTAATTGTATTATTATACTAATTAGCATAAACTGAGTACCAATTGCACTTGCCACTTTAATCATGGATGGCTGCACTGCCTTTAACCTTGTATGTTGAACTATTTTTCCATCTTTACGCCATACCGCTTGAAAATTTCCAACGGAATCTATTTGCATATAAGCACCCTCTGGTTTAAGAACAATTTTATAAAGCTCTTGTGGTTCCAGTGTTTTTGCAATCTCTGTGATTCCAGATACACATCTCAATTCATTTATCAAAGCACTTCGTTTGTCATTGTAATTGTAAGATTGAAGACTTGAAGTTAATAGCTCTGGAGCTAAAGGTACATTGACGGAATCTATCAGTTTTTGTGTCATGTTATCCCCCATAACAGAAAATAAATATAGAAAACAGCCTAACGCCAAATCTAAGCAGTGCGCCGGCCAATAGACTTGGTAGAAGCGGAAAACCACGCCATAGGTACGCTACGCGGTAAAACCGCGTAGCGTACCTTGATCGCCTCATGGTAAAGGCTACTTCTTCAACCATTTATACAGCCCGTAAGCT
>CAIUAS010000300.1 GCA_903897205.1 uncultured Gammaproteobacteria bacterium | reverse complement strand
GTTTTTATTGCGCTAGCTAACATCGGTGGCCCGGGGTCCTGTCGCTGCGGTACTTCATAATTTGCTATCGCAAATTATGAAGCCTCCCCTGCGCGCCACCCCTTCTTAGAGGTTATAAAACGCAACACTTCAATAGATTTGGTATAGAGCGTACTGGTTAGAGTGTGTTTGTATAATATGATTTTTAGAGAATATTTTTCAAATTTAAAATGGCAAAATTTATAAAACTATGGCTGTGTGAAATCTATGAGTACTACCTCGATTAAAATTCCAATATTAGCGCGTGTTGAAGGTGAGGGCGCATTAAATTTAGAAATTAAAGATAATCGTATTGAGAAATTGCAATTGCGTATTTATGAATCGCCGCGTTTATTTGAAAAATTTTTAGAGGGGCGCGGTTATGAAGAATTATTGGATTTGGTGGCGCGCATTTGTGGTATTTGTCCGGTGGCTTATCAAATGAGTGCAGCGCATGCGGTTGAAAGTTTATTTGGAGTCAATCCCGGGCCATGGGTTAGGGAAATGCGGCGTTTGTTTTATTGTGGTGAGTGGTTAGAGAGTCATAATTTACATATTCATTTTTTAGCGGCGCCTGATTTTTTTGGTTATTCGTCTGCGCTTGCAATGGCGAAGGATTATCCGGAAGTTATCAAACGTGGTATGCGTTTACAAGGTTTGGGCAATTCAATCATGCGCTTATTAGGGGCGCGTTCGGTGCATCCCGTGGGCGCTTGTATTGGCGGATTTTTTCGTGCGCCTACTTATAAAGAAGTAGTAACGTTGCTAAATAGTTTACGGGAAGGATTGCAGGATGCGGAAGCATTAATTCGTTGGGCAGCCACCTTACCGTTGCCGAAATCCGCTAGCCAACAAGATTTTATTTGCGTCGCATTGCAGCATCCGTTGGAATATCCCATGAATGAGGGAAATATTACTTCCGATAAAGGCTTAAATATTACAGCAGCTGAATTTGAACAATATTTCCAAGAATATCAAGTGCCGTATTCAACGGCTTTGCAATGTACACTGCAAGGCAAGGATTATTTAGTGGGGCCTTTAGCGCGAGTGAATTTAAACTATCATCACTTGCCAGAAAATATTAAAGGCATCATTAAGGAAACAGGAATTCATTTTCCTAGTAAAAATATGTATCACAGTATTGTTGCGAGGGCGATCGAAGTTTGTTATGGCATTATGGAGGCGATCCGTATTTTAGAGAGTTACCAACTTCCTGCGCAGTCATTTATTCATGTGCAGCCTAAAGCTGGTATTGGTTTTAGTTGCACTGAAGCGCCGCGTGGTATTTTATGGCATCGTTATGAAATTACTGAAGCGGGCATGATTAAATCTGCCGATATTGTTTCGCCAACCAGCCAAAATCAATATCGTATTGAAGAGGATTTACGGTTGTCATTAGAGCATGACGGATTAAATCGGTCTGATGATATCTTGCGTTTACAAAGTGAGATGATTATTCGTAATTATGATCCGTGTATTTCTTGTTCGACACATTTTTTAGATTTACGTGTTAATCGGTTATGATAAAAAATATTTACATAATAGGCGTGGGTTCAGCTTTTGGTGCGGATCAAGTGGGTTGGTTGGTGATAGATGCGTTGCAACAAAAGGCTGTTTCAAAAGCGATGTCGGCTGCAGCAATTCATTTACTGAAATATGATAGGCCTGATTTTAGTGTGTTATCCTCTATCCAATCAGCAGACTATCTTTTTATTATTGATGCGGTAGTAACAGGAAATAAACCAACGGGTTCAATTATGGAATTTAATTTGGCGGAATTTACTCAAGTAAAAAAACACGTGTCTACGCATGGGTTTAATATTGCAGAAATATTGGCTATGGGTGGTGTTTTGAGTTCATTGCCGGAAAATATAATCTGTTATGGCGTCGAAATTTTGCCAGATAATAAGTTTGCTAGGCTTTCTTCGCAAATATTACAGGCGGTACCCTATCTGGTGGAAAAAATTGCGATGGAAGTAAACGCTATAATCTCAAAACAAGCATAATGCTATGCATGAATTATCACTTTGCCTTAATATATTAAAAACCTTAGAACGACAGGCGAAATTAAATAATTTCAGTCATATAAAAATGATCTGTTTAGAAATGGGTGCGTTGGCGGGCGTTGAAAAAGAGGCGTTAGTATTTAGTTTTTCTATTGCGGCAAAAAATACAATGGCTGAAAATGCGCAATTGAATATTATTGATGTGCCCGGGCAAGCTCAGTGTCATTCATGCCATAAGATAGTGAATGTAGATGCTTATTTTTCTGCATGTTCTCAATGTGGTCAATATGGTTTGGAGCTAATAAAGGGTACTGAATTACGTATACGAGAAGTGGAGGTAGTCTAATGTGTGGTATTTGTGGTTGTAGTGAACCTGTGCATAAACATGAACATAAACATGAACATAAACATGAACATGAACCTCATGAGCATGGTCGAATTATTAAATTAGAGCAGGATATTTTAGCGGAGAATAATCAGTATGCGCAGCTGAATCGTGAGTATTTTCGTGCGAATAATATGCTTGCCTTAAATTTTGTTTCAAGTCCGGGTTCTGGTAAAACAACGCTATTAGAAAAAACAATTTATGGACTTAAAAATAAATGTGCGATTACTGTGATTGAAGGCGATCAGCAGACTAATCGAGATGCAGAACGTATTGCATTAACAGGAGTTCCGGTCTTGCAAATTAATACGGGTAAATCGTGTCATTTAGATGCGCATCAGATAGGCCATGCGCTTGAAAAATTAACTCCACCTAATGATAGCGTTTTATTTATCGAGAACGTGGGCAATTTGGTGTGTCCCGCCTTATTTGATTTAGGCGAATCCCATAAAGTAGTTATTTTATCGGTAACAGAGGGCGATGACAAACCGTTAAAATATCCTGAGATGTTTCATGCGGCGTCTTTAATGTTGATTAATAAAATCGATTTATTACCTTATGTGGATTTTAATGTGACGCGCTGTATCGAATATGCTAAGCGTATTAATCCAAAGTTAGCAATATTAGAAATATCGGCTACTAAAGATCAAGGTATGTCCGCCTGGTTGCAGTGGTTAAAGCAGCATAAGAATTTAGGATGAAATATGACATTAGCAAATAAAATAAAAACCTGTGCACAATTAATTGAACGGGCGAATCAACTACCTGCTTTGTTAACTGCCGTCATTCATCCTGTCACCAGTGAAAGTTTGCAAGGTGCTATTCAAGCAGCAGAGCGCAAACTTATTGAGCCTATTTTAATAGGCCCTATCGCTAAAATTAAAAAAGCAGCGCAATCTTTAGCAATTGATCTGAGTAAGTATGAATTAATCGCAACGGAGCATAGCCATGCGGCCGCTGAGCAAGCGGTTGCATTAGCGCGCGCAGGCAAAGTGCAAATGTTAATGAAGGGAAGTTTACACACGGATGAAATGATGCAAGCCATTATTGATAAAGATAAAGGGCTTCGCACGGATAGACGCATGAGTCATGTATTTGCATTAGAAATCCCGACTTAT
>CAIUAS010000299.1 GCA_903897205.1 uncultured Gammaproteobacteria bacterium | reverse complement strand
TTATTTTAATGTGTGGTGAATAGGTAGAAGCGAATGCTAGGCGTGCGTGCGCGGTGTGTCAATAGAAGATGCTAAAAATTGCTTTACACAACTTAATGAACTTCTTTAAATATAAAAGCATTGCACTTTAGTAGAACATCTCTTAGAATACGTTCCTTTCGGAAATAGCTGGAGTGGTTTTTTTATGTTTGCGGTTATTGAAACGGGCGGTAAGCAGTATACAGTTGTACAAGGTGAAAAATTAAAGATTGAGAAGTTAGAGCTTGAGGCTGGAGCGATTATAGAATTTCCAGTATTGTTGCTAGCTAACGGTGAAAATGTTCAAGTAGGCTTGCCCTATGTAGAAGGTAGCATAGTTAAAGCTGAAGTGATTAGCCATGGGCGTGGCGATAAAGTCAGAATTATCAAATTTCGTCGTCGTAAGCATTTCCGTAAACAAATGGGGCATCGCCAGTGGTTTACTGAAGTTAAAATTACTGACATAGCATTAGCGTAAACGGGAGAGAATAATGGCTCATAAGAAAGCAGGTGGTAGTACACGAAATGGTCGCGATTCTGTTTCAAAACGCTTAGGGGTTAAGTGTTTTGGCGGTGAATTAGTGAAAGCAGGTAATATTATTGTGCGTCAACGTGGTACGGAATTTCATCCAGGAGCTAACGTTGGCATAGGCAAGGACCATACTTTGTTTGCTTTAGTGCAAGGTAAGGTGGTGTTTGCAGTTAAGGGCCCTAAGCAACGTCGTTATATTAGCGTAGAAGCTGTAGCGGATGCGGTAGTAGATGCTGCTGCACAAGCTAGTTAATCTGTTAAATGAATTGCAAAAACCCCGCTTCATGCGGGGTTTTTTTATGGAATAAAGTTTGTGCCAATTTTGAAAGAGAGTAAGCAATGAAATTTATTGATGAAGCGACAATAATGATTCAGGCAGGTAAAGGCGGCAATGGCTGCTTAAGTTTTCGGCGAGAAAAATTTATGCCAATGGGTGGGCCTGACGGTGGTGACGGTGGCGATGGTGGTAGTGTTTATCTGCAGGCGGATAATAGCATCAATACCTTAGTAGATTTTCGTTATAACCGAGTGTTTCATGCGCAATCGGGTGAAAACGGAATGGGAAGTGATTGTACTGGAAAGAGCGGGGAAGACCTCGTGATCCGAGTGCCTGTAGGCGCTGAAGTGTATGATAAGGATACCAATGAATTAATAGGCGACCTAGTAAAGCCTAATGAAAAAATATTGATAGCCAAAGGTGGGCGACATGGTTTAGGTAATACTCGATTTAAAAGCAGCGTCAATCGTGCTCCACGCCAAACGACTAAAGGGTTTCCTGGTGAAATGCGCCAGTTGCGCTTGAGCCTTAAGGTGCTCGCCGATGTCGGATTATTAGGGCTGCCTAATGCGGGTAAATCGACCTTTATTCGTGCTGTTTCAGCTGCCACGCCTAAAGTGGCGGATTATCCCTTCACTACTTTGCATCCGCAATTAGGCGTAGCCAGAGTAGATATTAGTCGCAGTTTTGTGATTGCAGATATACCAGGTTTAATTGAAGGCGCAGCAGAGGGCGCTGGTTTAGGAATTCAGTTTTTAAAGCATTTAGAACGTACTCGAGTGTTGCTGCATATAATAGATGTTGCACCTTTAGACGGTAGCGATCCCGTGGATTCTGCAAATGCGATAGTGACGGAGCTTAATAAATTTAGCCCCCAGCTGGCCGCTAAACCGCGCTGGTTGGTGCTTAATAAAATAGACTTATTAACTGCAGAAGAGGCAGAGGAATGTTGTGCTAGTATTTGCAAAAGATTAGCTTGGCAAGGGCCAGTTTTTAAAATAGCGGCTATTAATCGCAGTGGTACAGCAGAAATATGTTATCAATTGATGGATTTTTTAGAGTCGCTGAATAAGCGAGAATAATGCTGAACTGTTTTTTTATTGGATTAAGGTGTTATTATTTCTGCGCGAATTCAGTTCACATTTCTGCTTTTTTAACTTGAGAATTAACTCGCTCACGCAATGCTTTGCCTGGCTTAAAGTGTGGGCGATATTTGGGGGTAGTCATTAATCGTTTGCCTGTTTTGGGATTATGAGCATTACGTGGCGCTCGATAATGCAGATTAAAACTACCGAAGTCACGAATTTCTATTCTATCGCCGGCGCTCAATGACTCACTCATTGTACTGATAATGAGATTGATACTTTGTTCTATATCAGCGACGCTTACTTGCCTAAGCTTGTCGGTTAATCTTTCAATTAGCTTGGACTTAAGCATATTGGCATATCCTATCCATTTTCAGGTATCTAAATGGTACACGGAGTTGCTAAGTTTGCCAAGAAATAGACAGAATGATATGGGCAAAAAGCCTGATCGCAGGTATTATATAATTTTGATGGAATGATAGTTGAACCCATGAGGCTACAGCATTTACCTAACATTATTACGTATATTCGTTGCTTGCTTGTTTTGCCGATCATAATTGTGCTTTTAAATAAGCACTATACGCTAGCCTTTTATCTTTTTATTTTTGCGGGCGTATCAGACGCAGCTGATGGTTTGATTGCGAGAGTCTACGGTTGGACTAGCCAACTAGGCGCTGTGTTAGACCCATTAGCGGACAAATTATTATTAGTTAGTAGTTATGTTACTTTAGGATATTTAGGCCATTTTTCATTTTGGTTGGTAACGTTAGTCGTAGCGCGGGATATATGGATTATATTTGGCGGTGTGCTTTATCGATATGTCGTAGGACACCTAGAATTTAAACCAAGTTTTATTAGTAAGATTAATACCTTTTTACAAATATTATTAGTAGGATTAATGCTTATACACCTTAGTTTTTATCATTTTCCCGCCATTGTATTGAAATTAGTGGTCATATCAGTAGTCATTAGTGGGGTTGCAAGTATGGTGCATTATACGTGGGCGTGGAGCCGGCTAGCTGCTAAGAATCGGAGTGCTGCATGACGCAATCGCAAAAGTTCTGGGCGGTTGCTAGCATCGTTATTGCTATTACTTTATTTTATTTACTCAAAGGTATTTTAGCGCCATTTATAATTGCCGGTTTGTTAGCCTATTTTGGTGATCCATTAGTCAATCGACTTACCGCATTAAAGCTTCCAAGGACCCTCGCAGTACTCATTGTTTTTTTTGTGATTATGCTATGGATAGCAATATTACTGTTGGTGTTTATCCCTATACTCAGTCGGCAAGTTGAATTACTGATTAATCGAGTGCCTGATATTATTAACTGGGCGCAAAATACAGCATTGCCATGGTTCAACCAACATTTTGGTTTTAGTGAAAATATAAATTTAGATAGCCTAAAAAATTCTTTGAAAGATAATTGGCAACAAGCAGGACAAGCTGCCAATACACTTTGGAAAACCATTGCGCATTCAGGCTTGGCTGTAGTCGATTGGGCGATTAAATTAATATTAGTGCCAATAGTTACTTTTTATTTATTACGTGATTGGGAAGCGGTAGTTAATGGTACCCTCCATTTGTTGCCACGACGACTGGAACCTAAAGTGATTGCGTTAAGTCGTGAATGTAATGATGTGCTAGGTGCATTTATTCGTGGGCAATTATTAGTGATGCTTTCGTTATGTATTATTTTTTCATTAGGCTTATGGATCGTTGGTTTAGATTTGGCTCTGCTCATCGGCGTTGTGGCAGGATTATTTGCGATAGTGCCTTATTTGGGTACTGCTATAGGCCTTGTTAGCGCAGGTATTGCTGTTTATTTGCAGTTTCATGATTGGATACACTTGCTCTACGTGGCTATTGTATTTGCGATAGGACATTTAGCAGAAGGGATGGTGCTAACACCTTTACTTGTTGGCGATCGAATTGGTTTGCATCCCGTCGCTGTTATTTTTGCGATTTTAGTGGGCGGCCATTTATTTGGTTTTATTGGAATATTAGTCGCCTTACCTGTTGCCGCTGTTATAATGGTATTATTGCGTCATTTAAAGAAGCATTATATAAAAAGCCATTTATACAATTAATTATTGCAAATGCATCAACTTACCTTGCCTTTACATTTACAAGATAACGCTAATTTCGCTAATTTTTATGTAGGGCCTAATCAACAGCTGATTCATTACCTTCAAGCCTTTATCGCAGGGCAATATGATTTTTATCTTTATTTATGGGGTAATGTTGGTGTTGGTTGTAGCCATTTATTACAGGCTTGTTGTCAAGAAGCCTTAGAGTATGGATTAACTGCCGTCTATATACCATTAACTTACATTAATGAATTTAACCCGCTGATGCTGGATGGTTTAGAAGCGGTATCCATTGTTTGCTTAGATGATATTCAAGTCATTGCAGGTAATGTTATTTGGGAAGAAGCACTATTTCATTTTTATAATCGCATGCAAAGCGCGCAAAATCATTTGATCATTGCAGGCCATTGCGTTCCCAAAGAATTAAATATTCAATTACCAGATTTAACGTCGAGATTAGCAAGCGGAATGATTGCACAAATTCAACCCTTGATGGACGAAGAAAAAATATCCGCTTTACAAATGCGAGCCAAATTACGTGGCTTTGATTTACCCGATGAAGTCGCGCAATTTATGTTATATCGCTTTCCACGAAATTTATCTGTCTTGTTTGAAATGTTGGAAAGATTAGATAAAGCTTCATTAATATCCCATCGTAAATTAACGGTCCCTTTTGTTAAAAAGGTATTGCATTTATAATTTATTTTTCTAATTTAATTATAGTTTTTTTGCAATATTTGCAATGCGCTTTCCAAGTGCTTTACAAAGCGCTTTTTCTTCTTCAGTGATAGGGCGTTGACTTTCTTCACCCGCAACATGAGTAGGGCCATAAGGTGTGCCGCCACTGGTGGTAGTAATTAATGCCGATTCTGTATAAGGCAAACCAACAATTAGCATTCCATGATGCAATAAAGGCAACATCATGCTCATTAAGGTGGTTTCTTGTCCGCCATGGATACTTGAGCTGGAAGAAAATACGCCGGAAGGTTTACCTGTTAATTCACCTGATAACCAGATAGAAATAGTGCTGTCTAAAAAATATTTAAGCGGTGCGGCCATATTCCCAAATCGGGTAGGGCTCCCTAAAATTAAACCAGCGCAATTGCGTAAATCTTCCAAGGTTACGTAAGGTGAACCTTGCGTTGGGATATCGTCTTCAATCGCTTCGCAAACGGTTGAAACGCGCGGCACTGTGCGTATGCGTGCATCCATTCCAGTAATTTCTTCTACACCACGCGCAATATAATTTGCCATCTCTGCGGTTGCGCCATAGCGGCTGTAATAAAGAATTAAGATATATGACATAAAAGATTACATTATTAAATATAAGAGGTTTTGCGTTTTTATTGCACTAGCTAAAATCGGTGATCGAGGTCCTGTCACTGCGGTACTCCTTCTGAGAGTTTATAAAACGCAAAATCTCAACAGGATTAGTATATATTGACGCTATATAGAAACTTTCAAAGATCAGTATAAAAAATTTTGGCTCCCCGAGCAGGACTCGAACCTACGACCCAGTGATTAACAGTCACTTGCTCTACCGACTGAGCTATCGGGGAATGTGAAGAGTTGGTTATGGTAATGAACAGTTCGGGTTTGGTCAATAGCCAATAGCAAGAAATTTTTTATTTATCTTCAAAAAATGAATTATTGAAAGATACCCCAAACTCCAGCTGTCAAACCAAAAACAGATGTAATGAGTAAAATAACACCTACCACGCCAGCATACCATCCTTTTAACCGATAAGGTTCAGGTAAAGCTTTGCGTGCCAATAAAAATAAAAATCCTAAAACAATAGGCAGCAGAAGGGCATTCATCACATTAACCGCAACGCTTAAGTTAACTAAATTGACAATTTTTGAGGCAATTAAAATACCGCCGATAATGAGAGTGAAGGTGTATATTCCATAAAACCAGGGCGCGTCTTTCGGGTGATCTTGCAATGAGCGTTTAAAGCCGGTGATTTCGCCTAAGCCCCATGCTGCTGTTAACGATACAACAATGGTTGCAATTAAAGCGGCTCCACTCATGCCTAAGGCAAATAAAATACGTCCTGCCGTTTCACCTAGGCTAGGCGTTAATGCGGCGCTGATTTGTTCTACGTTATTAAGAGGGGTGCCAGGATTGGTTTTGCCGATAGTCGCCGCAATAGTCACTAATACTGCAATCATGACAAGTTGCGTAATGATCGCCCCGATAGCCGTGTCCCAGCGAGCAGGTTTTAAGTGTTTGACGGTTAGATTTTTATCAATAACAGCCGACTGCTGATAAAAGACCATCCAAGGCATGATGACTGCACCAATATTGCCCGCTGCCATATAAAGATATTGGCTGTTAGTAATAGGGACACTCGCAATGCCATGGAGCATCTCATGTAGGCCAGGATGCGCATCCCAGGCCACCCACAAAAAAACTAATTCAAAGGCGCCCAGGCAAATTGCAATGCGCTCTACTGAAAGATAGGACCCTGTCCAAGCAATAACAATTAAAAACCCAACCACTAAAGTCATCATGAGCCAAGCAGGAACACCAAATAAAGCGCCAACACCCGCTAAGCCGCTAAATTCGGTTAGGATCGCTCCTATGCAAGAGACCACCAAGGTTGAAACCGAGAGCCATGCCCAGGCTTTACCAAAGCATTCTTTAATGAGTTCACCGTGACCGAGGCCCGTTACCAAGCCCAGCCGTATTGTTAGCTCCTGAGCGATGTAAAGGATAGGCATTAGAATAAATTGTAAAGCAAGCAACTTATAACCCCATAGAGCACCGCTTTGCGCTGACACGATTAAACTGCCTGCATCGGTATCTGCTAGCATAACGACTAACCCGGGGCCTAAGACCGCTAGCCAAGGTATGAATTTATTGCGAGCAAATAACGCAGTAGCTGTTAGCATGTGGTTTACCCCTTCAAATTTTATTATTACTCTAATATCTTATAGATAATGAGAATTATTATCAATTACAATGGTCACTCATTAAATATGAATGACAAGTGCTTAGTCAAGGAGTTGTCGCATTCTGCGAACCGCTTCCAAAATAATCGCTTCGCTGGTTGCAAAGGAGAAGCGTAAACAATTAGGTGCGCCAAAAGGTGAACCAGGTACGCCTGCAATACCGGCATGAGTTAATATATACTCAGCAAAATCAAGGTCAGATTTTAATTGAGGAAGTTTTTCTAATAGCCCTTTTATAGAGAAAAAGCTATAAAACGTACCGTCAGCAGGAATGCATTCAATACCTGCAATACTTGATAAGCCTTGATAAATAAGATCATGGCGTTTGTGATAGGCATTATTCATCTCTTCTATGCATTTTTGATCGCCTGTTAAAGCAGTTTCTGCGGCAACTTGGGCAATAGAATTAGGATTGGATGTGCTTTGCGATTGAATGTTCGCCATCGCTTGAATTAATGCTTGTGGGCCAGCAGCAAAACCAATGCGCCAACCCGTCATAGCATAAGATTTAGAAACACCGTTTAATACAATGGTGCGGTCATATAAATCAGGACATGCATTGAGAATATTAACAAAAGGTTCAGCGGTCCAAAGAATATGTTCATAAATATCATCTGTCAGCACCACCACTTGCGGATGCCTTAATAACACTTCTCCTAAAGCCATTAATTCTTTTTTATTATAAGCTACGCCAGAAGGGTTGGAGGGGCTGTTAATAATAAATAAACGCGTTTTAGGTGTGATAGCGTTAGCTAATTGTTCTGGCGTAATTTTAAAACGGTTTTCAATGGTTGTGCTAATGAAAACAGGGTTAGCGTCTGCTAGTAACACCATATCTGGATAAGAAACCCAATAAGGCGCAGGAATTAAAACCTCATCACCTGGATTTAATAAGGCTTGCATTAAATTATAAATATCTTGTTTAGCACCTGCTGAAACAATAATTTGTTTTGGTTCATAAATTAATTTATTTTCTTCTGCAAACTTTCGTACAATTGCTTGTTTTAAGCTTGGGGTACCATCAACGGCGGTATACTTGGTAAAACCATTTTG
>CAIUAS010000298.1 GCA_903897205.1 uncultured Gammaproteobacteria bacterium | reverse complement strand
CGTCCTATTCCCTCGCAGTCTTATCAGCTTGCCTTTACTGATTGGGAATTTTTATTACGTAAAGAATTACGCCCTATTAGATTAATGCTAGAACTGCTTAAACCTGAACTTATCCAACGTGAAGAAAAAATTAAATCTACTATCGTGATTTTTGGCAGCGCACGAATTCCTGAACCACGCATCGCCAAAAAACGCTTAACAGCCGCCAAACACGCTTTAAAAACTGAACCCAACAACGCCACCCTACTGACTGCCGTTAAACAAGCAGAAAGTATTTATCTCAAATCTAATTACTACACAGAAGCACAGAAATTAGCACAGCTAATTTCCTCACATTGCCAAAAGCCAAACAGCCAGCAAAAAGAATTCGTTGTAGTAACGGGTGGCGGTCCCGGCATCATGGAAGCAGCTAACCGAGGCGCGCACGAGGTTAATGCTAAAAGTATTGCTTTAAATATAGTACTTCCTCTGGAACAAGGGCCTAATCCTTATGTAACCCCCGAATTGTCTTTCCAATTTCATTATTTTGCGATTCGCAAAATGCACTTTCTCATCCGCTCCAGAGCTTTAATTGCCTTTCCTGGCGGTTTTGGCACATTAGACGAATTATTCGAAGCATTAACATTATTGCAAACACGAAAAATTAAACACAAAATGCCTATTCTACTATTTGGAAAAGCGTACTGGTCAAAAATAATTAACTTTACTCATTTAGCAGACGAAGGCATGATTAGCCACGAAGACTTAAATCTCTTCCAATATGTAGAAACCGCCGAGCAAGCCTGGAAAATTATTGCGGATTTCTATCAATTATTACAATGTAAAAAAACATGACAATATTGCAAACTAGGCTCAATAAATGGTCGCCACAATCTTGGCAACAAAAAGATACCGCCCAACAAGTTAAATATGCTGATGAAGCCGCCGTCACCGCCGCCCTCACTGAACTTACTGCGCTGCCTCCATTAGTAACAGAATTGGAAATTGAAGCATTAAAAAAACAACTAGCAGAAGCGGCATTAGGCCAACGTTTTCTGCTACAAGGTGGTGATTGCGCAGAAAACTTTACTGATTGCCACGCCAATGCAATTGTTAATAAGCTAAAAATTTTACTTCAAATGAGCTTAATTCTATTGCACGGCTTACACAAACCAATTATTCGCGTTGGCCGGATGGCCGGCCAGTATGCCAAACCACGCTCTTCCGAATACGAAACCCAAAATAATATCACCTTACCCGTCTATAGAGGCGATCTTATCAACAAACCCGCTTTTATAGCTGCTGATCGCGCTCATGATCCACAATTAATGCTGCGTGGCTATTATTATTCTGCCCTCACCTTAAATCATATCCGCGCACTGGTAGATGGTGGTTTTGCCAATTTACTACATCCAGAATATTGGGAATTAGATTTCGTCAAACATGCTCCCATGTCCGCTGAATATCAAGCGATGGTAGATTCAATTACTAATTCGCTTGATTTTTTAAAAACCATCTCAGGTTTACAAACGGCTAATTTAGATCGAGTCGACTTTTATTCTTCTCATGAAGCTTTGCATCTTTTATATGAGCAAGCCCTTACTCGTCAAACCAATAATGGTTGGTATAATTTATCAACACATTTTCCTTGGATAGGTATGCGTACCGCACAATTAGAGGGCGGTCATGTAGAATATATGCGCGGTATTAATAATCCCATTGCAGTAAAAATTTCCCCACAAATCACTAAAGAAACGCTAGTGAATTTAATTAATACATTAAACCCGCATGACGAACCGGGGCGTCTCACGCTAATCCACCGCTTAGGCGCCAATAAAGTTACTGCGCTACTACCTGAGATTATTGAAACCGTTAAAAAAACCGGCAAAACTGTGCTATGGATATGCGATCCCATGCATGGCAATACCAGCACCACTAGTGAAGGTATTAAAACACGCTCTTTTGATGATATCCTGTTTGAACTGCGCGAATCTTTTGCCATCCATCAACGATTAAACACCTATTTAGGAGGTGTTCACTTTGAATTAACAGGCGAAAATGTTACTGAATGTATTGGCGGTGCACGCGGCATAACTGAACACGATCTTAAGCATGCTTATAAAAGCCTAGTTGATCCACGCTTAAATTACGAGCAAGCCCTTGAAATGGCCATGCTTATTGTCAAAATGCAGCGATAAAATAAAACACGAAATTTTGAAAGAAATCTCTTTTTTAATATTTAATTTAACTTTAAAAAACCATGGCACAAAAAATTAACTGGCAAGATCCGACACCCTCTCACCCAAAATCAACTCGCTTTGCAAAGCTTGGGGGCTGGTTAGAACACAGTTCAAAAATAATTCTTAGCTTAGCTTTTGTTTTCATTGCCTTCTATTATTTAATGTTACCGCAACTAC
Source organism: uncultured Gammaproteobacteria bacterium (assembly GCA_903897205.1). Lineage (GTDB taxonomy): Bacteria > Pseudomonadota > Gammaproteobacteria > CAIUAS01 > CAIUAS01 > CAIUAS01. Next base: position 412 of record CAIUAS010000298.1, on the reverse strand, counting down.
GCGTAAATTATTTCTATGCAAACACAACCTGTTCCATTCTGGCAAAAAAACTAGAACCTTTATCTAAATTTTCAACGAATCCTGGTTATCAACCAAAATTCCTAGCCATGTATCAAGTTAATAATAAAATTTATACCAATTGGACTTTTGATATTTTAAATACTATTTACACCAATCCGGATGCTTATAAAAACGCAATGAATGAAATAAAAGTAGATAAGTATTATACCTGTTGGTACGACCCTCTCGATCCTCGCAAAGTCATATTAAAACGTGGCTGGGATCATATTAGTATTATATTTTTCGTTATTACTTTAATTGTCGCACTAACAAGTTTCACTTCATTTTATCGCTGGCATAAACATCGAAATAAGTAATAGCTATACCAATTTAGGCAATGCCCAATCTCGCT
>CAIUAS010000297.1 GCA_903897205.1 uncultured Gammaproteobacteria bacterium | reverse complement strand
TTTTTTATTTTATTGATAAATTCCGAGTCCTGTAAAATATTAGGGGTTATTATCTCTAAATAGGAAGCCGCATTACTTTCGCGAGGTCGATTCAATATACCTAGTATTAAATTAATACCTTGCATATTAGCGCTGCGTTCTTGCAAAGACCGTAATATCCCTAAAGCTTTCGAATTATTATCTACTGGCAACATTGCAGAGAGGCCCTTAGCCTTAGCTAAGATTTTCTCCAAGAAAGCCACATGTTTTACACATAACGGTAGTGGATTTTCGGAATTTTTTGGGAATAGATACAAGAATTCCTCTAAAGATTGCTCAACTTTGTTCTTATGAAAGTTCAATATCATCATTAATTTTGAACATGCCCGGTAGAGATAATCGGCATCAGCATGCGCTATTATCGATTCTTCCAATATACACTCAATCGCATCAAATTTATTATTATATGCTTGCAAATTCTCTTCGCTAATGGGCGTTTCATAGTCATCTATTAGCATCAGTTGCGTATCTTCAGCGTCTATTAACGTGTTTAACTTTGCATTAGCCTGATAAATAAAATCGTAATTTTTCACCTCATCAACTATAACTTCTTTCTTATTAGTTTCGATAAGTGCTTTTAAAGATAGAAGTACTTTTCTTGTCTTTGGGTAGTCCGATTCTATCGTCCTATCCAAAGCGCTCTTAACAAGCCCAAGCAAATCATTTTTCTCAACTTCAGTTAAATAATAAAACGGCAACCATTCACTTTCTAATATATTACCTTGCGGTGTGCATAATGCCATTAAGTGAAAGGATTTCTTGTTAATTATATTCAATAAATCTTGTTTGAGTAATGCGGCCCATTCCGAGACGTTCTGGCCATTAGCGCGTATGAGACCAAGCTGATTGACAAGCTCAGCATTACACTGCTTAACAAATTCACTATAGTCATTACTTTTAGAGTCAAAGTTTTTAATTATCTCATTGAGATATTCAATAGCGGTTTTGTTTTCCTTTGCCTTATTTAAAATCAGCGTTTCGATAAAAAGATAAGCTTCTTTAGCATTGCTACGCTGCGTTTCATTGAGCGATAAATTAACCGTATTATTGCACTCCATAGTTTGAGTATTGTCACTACGGATACTAGCCATATCATATTGAACCTTCTTACGATTGGTTTCATAGATACCCAGGTAATAAATATAGTCATCATAAAGCGACTTATAACTCTTATTTTCTGCATGGAACTTCCATGATTTCTCTAAATTAGCTTTTGATGCTTTATTACTTCTATCACGTATATGCTCATTGTGTTTATCTAGTGCTTTTTTATCAAACTGTACACAAAGCGGATTGTTTTCTTTAACGATCTGACATAGCACATCTTTTGATTCATGATAGGCATTATCAACCCCATTTAACATATATTTTTCAAATAATGACTTCACTGCTAAATAATTAGCTGCACCAAAATACTGCTTTATATTCGCATCGCATTTAAATGAATCAAAAACATTACGCTCCGTCAAAAAACCTACGGTAGGTATAAGCGATGTAACTAATTCTCTTCCGCCATGAGACACCTCTTCTAGTCTTTGAATGCTTTTAGTGCACTCAGGAATGACCGTAAAATCATAGCTTTTGTAATGTTCATAGTCATGAACCACACCCAATTTATCCTCTGAAGACTCAAGAATATTCTTATCAGTTTTAGTTAATAAATCCTCCAGCCATTTTAAGCGGCACTTATTAAGCGCCTCTGTATTGCCAAAATAACAGGCAAGGTATTCCAAAGTAGGATTATATCCGTTCTCGCGCAAATAAGTTGATAAATGATCTCCTATGTCTTTGCGTGACGCTGGTGTAAGCTTACTCGCCCTACCTTGCTCAGCAAAAGATTTATAGTAGCTAACTGTCTGCTTATAACTTTTCTCTGCATCAGTCTTGCTTAGCATTAGAAGCTCATTTATTTTTTGCAGCACAACAGCCTTGCGGTCTGTTGCGGAACCAAAGGTATAGATTAAATCTTCACTGGTTTCGGTCCAAGATTTTTTCTGGTCAGTATATTCTGCAAAAAGTTCTGTAAGCTTTTTCTGATTAGCGGGATCACGTGCAAATGCAGTCGGATTACTAGCACCAATTTTTTTAACATAATATCTCTTAAAGTCGCCGCCACTTGCTGTACAAAATTCTTTGTAAGAATTTTTTTCTGCAGCTTCAAGCACGCTGTTTAAATAAATAAGTGAATAGCTTTCAGCTAGATCAGGCCCAGCAACACTATCAATTAAATAACATAATGAATTATGAATTTCAGGTGAAAATGTTCTAAATTCCCTTTCAAAAAATCCGGTTAATTTGCCATTAAATTTCTTAATGAGCGTTACATCACTAATAAATTTAAATGTTGGATAATTTAATCCCTTTAAGGTTAGATAACTTAAAAAGTTTTTTATAATGCCATCTACTTTATTTAGCGACTCAAAATCAACCTGAGGCTTATTATTTTCAGTAGTTAAATAACTAATAAGCTGTAATGAATAGTTTAAGCGATACTGTTCAGTGATTACTGGCTCTACCGAATCAAGCAAAAAGTTACTTAAAGCGATTGACCAATACCCACCCTTGCAAGCTTGCGGGTCATTAACAACTTCTTTAGCTACCTCGGTAAATACGCCTCTTAGCGAATCTCTATTTTCTCTAAAAAATTGAGTGTCTTTTGCTGATAAGGCAAAATTGCCGCTCTTTTGAAAAGAACCCGAACCTAGAACCTTTGGATCTACCGGCGCAGTTATTAATAGATAGCTAAGTCTCTTGCGAGCAAATTCTTTTATTTGCTCAGGTGACGCTACTATGTTTATCAGTTCATATAAATCATCTCTATTGCCAGAATATGGCGTAACGATATACTTATCGACTTTTTTCTTGAGTATCCTTAAAAGAGAAGGATCAACCTTTCCAAACACTTTAATTAATTTTAAGCGTTTCTTATTCTCATCTAGACTAAAAGCAATTGGCACATTAGGTGTTGATATGAGGAGGTTGCTGACCGCTCGTAGGCTAGTAGTTAATTCGGTTAATGCATTTGTCGCCGCGCGATTATTATCCTGATAGATTTTGTGTTGTTGGATCACAACACCATTAACTTTATTCAATAATTCAAAGCACATATGCAAACGTTCAATTTCATTTTCTGAAATATCACTTGCTCCTTCTTTTATAGGAGAAAAAGCGTCCTTGATACTGGTTTCAGCATAACTTTGTATCTTATCCTTGATAAAGGTCGCTGCATTATGCTTGGCATCTATTTTAATGTCTTGACACGATTTCACTAAGTTTACTAAATAGGTAACTCCTTCGTCATAAAGCGCAGGAATATTTTTATATAATTCATTTCCGGGAGTTTTATCACAAATAGCGATTAAAAAATCCAGCGCTCTTTGATCTTTTTCATTAGTCAAGTCTTGCCTCAGTAGCTCTGCATATTTTTTAGCAGCTTCCAGCGCATTTGCATTATTTACTAACACCCTGAGCAAGTGTTTTTTGTAATCAGTTCTGGCAGCTAATTTTTCCTTAATTTTACTATCGGCATGTGTATTAATAAATGCTCTGTAACGATTGAGAAGGTCTTTTGGAAGCGAGCCTTCATTGCCAACATATTTATTAATCCGTACATACATTTCTTCTGCTATAGCAGCGTTAGTTTGTGTTAGCTCAGCTTGAAATTTCCCTAATTCAGCGCGTCTTTGTGCACAGACTTGATGAAATTCTTTATGCCACCAACGACTTATAAAATTTGAAGGTTCTACTGCCTTTATGTATTTAAGCGCAATATCAGCATATTCTTGTGTTGCCTCTGCTTCAATTGCTAATTCAGCTAGCGCTACATTATCAACAGACATAAAACTATTATAATCATGCTTGATTAGTCGATTTTTCTCGATATCGCTTAAAAACTTAGGCAATTTCACTAAGCTCGTATCTTGCTTGATTGATGGTTCTTTATGTATTGATTGCTCAGTTTCAGCGACTTTTTGTTTCGCTGAATGATTTGGTAACTGCTTGCCCTGCTCAGCAAGGTGTTCTAAAAATGCAAGCTGCTTTTCGCGAACCTCGCCCTCTTTTTTAAAATCAGATAAGTTAAAATCAGATAAAAAATTTCGGACAACACCGCCCAAACTTGATTGCCTTTTCTTTAGTTGTTCTCTTTCATTGCGCACTATCTTTTTTAATTCGTCAGCAGAAGAAGTTATTTCAGAGTGAAGAGTAAAATTTATAGGAGATAATTTATTTTGAAGCTCCAAATTCTCAGCCACTTTTTCGCTATACCATCTTTTGGCATAAGGTATCAAATCAACCTGGTCTTCAGGAAATAATGGCAAGTCTCTGCGAGATTTTAATTTTTCCTCTGGCTGGTTATAACTGCATGATTCAGTCTCAAACTGCAAGGCAGACAAATTCTCTCTTACTTCTTTTATAGCGGAGAGTTGCCCTGCATAGATGAGTTTGTTAGGTTCGGTTACTAGTTGAGCAATAGGCTTACTAATATCTACAAAATCATTTGTCCCCGCAGCATTGTCATTTTGGCACCTTAATTCTACTAAATAGGGAAAGCTATTGCTGGTTTCTATGGCAGGCTTTATTCTTAAGCGCATCTTTCCAGCAAGTTCAATTAACTTGTTTCTCTGCTTTCTAGCTTCGCTAATTGACTCAGTTAATTCCTCATCTTTTGTTGTCATATCTGCATTAATTGCTTGCCGTATATCAATTGCATTGCTCTCTGCTACAACCAGCAAAGCTAAGTAAAAAACACTACTTTCTTCTATGGAAAACTTACTCTGCGCCAAAAGAAATCTATCTTCAGTTGCGATTGAATCATTATAATCCGCATTTAACTGTCCATAATTACCGTTAGTATCCGGATTCAGCTCATTTAATTCGTTCACCTTTTTGATTTGCGCTTGAATTTGCTTATACATATCCCAGGCGGCATTATAATTGCGCAAAATCTCCTTCGTTGCTCTCAGATCGGCTAACTGCTGGGCCATTTGCGAAAATTCATTCTCTCCAGTATTTTGGCCTGAAACGTCCTTCTTTTTTTTCTGTTTCTGTTGCCATTCCTGATATATATTTTTCATCTCCAATACATATTTATTATTTAACCCTGTTAGCTCAGCTATTTTTTTTGTTTTTTGAAATTTTTCTGGACGAGCGAATAATTCAACCGCCTTATTGATGTCCCCGATAGCAGGATCAAATTTGGCCAACTCTTCAAATTTACTCTTTTCTATAATAGCCCAGAATGGTAGCTTTGATTTTTGCTGTTTTAAAAAATCGCTGTCTATGGATACCGGTTTTATTGTTTTTTTCATAAGTGATCCCTTTTTGAAAATAGAGTCGCTAGCGTTGTGAAGACATAAAGATTTGCTTATTGATAAAATACAACTGATTGAAATTTAAACACGATGTAAAAAATCGAAGGAAGAAAAATTCCTTGGAAAGAAGATTCTTGAAGAAAGGATTATGGATTGCTAATTTTCTAGCCAATATAACAGTGCAAATCATAGTTACACCCAATTTTTTATAGTTCTAATGGCAACGTATCATAAAAAATAGTTTATAGCAATATCGAAATTTCGGAAGAAAGCGGGCTTAAACGGTTGGCAAAATCATCGCAAATTTGCACTATCCACTTTATTAAAAGTGTTTATTATAAACTTAACACACTAATAAATTTATGTAATAACATGAAAACACCCAAACATTTCATTGCCCTAACAGGGCTACTTCCTGATGCCATTGATGCGCAAGATGCTTGCATAAAGCACCTAACTGATTTAATCAAAACCGAACAAGGCTTAATTGAAACTCACCTTGATGAACATAATGGTATAAAAGGTATTTGCATACATTATGATCCTAACCAAATAACCTTAGCGCAACTCAAAATAAAAGTAGCTCATGCTGGCGCAAAAATAGCGGAAGCTTATCAGCACACCCGTTTATATATCTCAGGGATGGATTGCAGTGATTGCACTAATATTGTGGAACATGCACTTTCTCACATGCCAGGCGTGCTAACCGCTAAGGTTAATTATGCCGGTCAATTATTGCGCTTAGAATATGACGCTAAGCAAATTAATTTACAGCAAATTATAAAAAAAATTAAACAGCTAGGTTTTACAGCCACACAGGCAAAACCAATTAAAAACTGGTTTGCCAATAATTTTCAACTTTTCTTAAGCGGATTAGCAGGTTTATTTTTAATCCTGAGTTGGTTACTTAACGCTTGGAATTTTTCTGCACTGAGTTTTATTTTTATAATTTTCACTTATCTCTGCGCTGGTATTTTTACTTTGCGCAACAGCTGGCAATTGCTTGTACAAAAACAACTTGATATTGATTTGTTAATGTTAATTGCGGCTATTGGTGCCGCAGCTATTGGGAGTTGGTTTGAAGGCGCGTTTTTACTTTTCTTATTTAGCTTAGGTCACGCGCTGGAGCACAAAGCTTTACAACGCTCCCAACAAGCGATAGAAGCACTGGCTAGTTTTATACCGCAAACAGCCACTTTATTAAAAAATGGTAAGAAAAAAACTATCGCAATTAAAGATATTCAATTTGGCGATCTTATTTTAGTAAAAGCCGGACAAATAATTCCTGTTGACGGTCAAGTAGCGCAAGGCCATTCCAGTGTTAATGAAGCCGCAATTACGGGTGAAGCCATACCGGCAGATAAACAAGCCGATGATTTAGTTTATGCTGGTTCTATCAACGGTGAAGGAACATTGAATATTAAAGTAAGCAAGCTTCCAGCTGAATTTACTATTAATCGACTTACGCGCATGGTGCATGAATCCAGCACTCGAAATGCATCCTCAGAACGTTTTGCTAATAAATTTAGTAAAATTTTTGTACCTACAGCGCTCATACTTGCCATTTTATATATGATCATTTTTTTAGCGCTAGGAGAATCCTTATCTATTGCTTTAGCACATGCAATCACTATTTTAGTAGCCGCATCGCCGTGCGCATTAGCACTGGCCAGCCCGGTTGCAATTATT
>CAIUAS010000296.1 GCA_903897205.1 uncultured Gammaproteobacteria bacterium | reverse complement strand
CCAGCACTATAAAAATAGTACAATAACGCAAGTTGCGAAACGAAGAGCAGAGTTTACTTTAGAACTGGAGAAGTAGGTTGGGTTAAGCGCAGCGCAACCCAACCTTCATAGTGTACCGCTTAAGTTGACGCCTATGAGCTTTAGTGTTTTATAATCAAACAATTTCTAACTTGTTTTACACCTTCGACACTTTTTGCGGCGCGAATCGCCGCGTTTACTTGCTGCACATCATCAACAAAACCCGCTAATTGTATCGTACTTTTATAAGAATTAACCGTAATGGGTAAACTCTTCACAGTATCATCAGCCATAAGCTTAGCTTTTACTTTGACAGTTAATGCGCTACTACCTACATATTGATTCGCATTTTCCTGGCCCTGAATATTATTACTATGCATAGTATCTTGCGCAATTGCAAAACCTGTTACACTTAAACTCAAACAGGGAATAATCACCAACATTACCTGCTTAAAAGCTTTTTTCATATTACTCTCCTTTTAAAAAATGGCTGCTACTATACTCAAAGCGCTTGAAACACGATTAAGTATCGTTAAATTATCAAGGAAACTCTGTAGTGGTAACAATAGTTAATGACTGAGGTTTGAGTAGGAGGTTTAAATATTTTAAAGTAATTACTAATGTTCAATACTCTCATATCGCAACAAGGTAAATGCTATCAATTTGATGTCTACGCACGTAAAGCACTGGAAAAAATACTAGTGATTAATTGTCACGGAGTATTTTATTTTTCTTCTTGCAAATCTTTAATCACTGTCGCTAAAAACCGTGCCGCTTCGCCACCCGTTACTGCACGATGATCAAAGCTTAGTGAAATAGGTAGGATACGATGAATTTCTACTTTTCCATTATATGCAATCACTTCTTCTCGTACTCGGCCTGTTGCCATTATCGCTACGGTAGGAGGCACTATAATAGGACTAGCATACTTGCCCACAAAGATGCCTACATTGGATAAAACCATGGTAGCGCCTTTTAATTCTTCTTGCGCGACCGTGCGATTTTTCACTTGTTCTTTTAAGGTATTAATTTTAGCTCGCCATTGAGTGGGTGTTTGCTTATTCGCATTTTTTAGCACGGGTACAAATAAACCATCGCCGGAATCCATTGCTAATCCTACATGCACGTCTTCTTGTAAGTACCTAACCATGGCTTTGCCGTTATAGTGTGCATTTAAGGCAGGTTCTGCTTTACAGCCTGCAATCAGCGCGCGAATCATTCTTGCTGTAATATCTGAGTTGGCTTCCCATGCGTGGATATCAGCATCATCTACTAACAGCACAGGCACTACTTCACTATGAGATTGGGCCATAGCAATAGCCATTGCTCGTCTCACGCCGCGTAAGGCTTCACCGCCAGCCACTTCTGTCGCTGTTTGTGGCTGAACTGCTCGCTCAACATCAGCGACCGTAACTTGATTATGAGATCCTGTTGGCGTGACTTGGTTTAAATCCACATTTAATTTTTTTGCCAGGGCACGCACGGCGGGAATTGCCTTAATGCCTGTAGCAACACTAGCTGTTGGTTTAATGCCGGTGGGAGATTCTTGAATGATCGTGTTACCCACTTCCAGATTACCTACGACAGTACCTTTTGCAGAGGAAGTTGCTTCGCCATCGGCAAATTCAACTAAGGGGGCACCAGTGTTAATGACGTCACCGGTTTTGCCATACAATTTAGTAATACGCCCACTACGCGGTGCAGGAACATCAACCACGGCTTTTGCTGTTTCCATCGCAACCATAGGCTGATCAACCTTTACTTCATCACCCTCGCTAATATACCACTCACGTATTTCTGCATCGGGTAATCCTTCGCCTAAATCAGGCAAGTGAAATATTTTCATGCAAACTCCAACGTTTGGTGCACCGCATTTAAAATGCGGGCCTCACTCGGTAAATAATATTTTTCCATTTTTAAATAGGGCACTATCGTATCGTAACCGGTTACGCGCAACACAGGCGCTTGTAAATTTAGCAAAGCTTTTTCGCTAATTTGTGCGGCAATTTCTGCGCCAACACCGCAGGTTTTTACCGCTTCATGTATAACCACGCAACGACCTGTTTTAATCACCGAAGCTAAAATTGTTTCAATATCGAGTGGTTTAATAGTCGCTACATCAATGACTTCTGCGCTAACACCTTGTGCTTCCAGTGTGTTAGCGGCTTGCATGGTCTCATGCAGCATAGCACCCCAACTGACTAAAGTAATATCACGGCCTTCTTTTAAGATAAAACATTGATCCAAAGGCAATGCTTCACCATTATCTGGCACCGCTTGTTTTACTAAGCGATACATTCGGCTAGGTTCTAAAAATATCACGGGGTCGGGATCGCGAATAGCAGCAAGTAATAATCCATAGGCGCGCGCAGGGGATGAAGGAATAACGACGCGTAAGCCAGGCGTATGAGCATAAATCGCTTCTGTACTTTCTGAGTGATGTTCAGGCGCGTGAATGCCTGCGCCATAAGGTGTGCGAACAACCATAGGGCACGTTAAACGACCGCGCGTACGGTTTCGCATACGCGAGGCATGATTAATAATTTGATCCAACGCTGGATAAGTAAACCCCATAAATTGAATTTCAGCGACTGGCTTTAATCCTTGTGCAGCCATCCCAATGGCAATGCCCGCTATCATTGATTCTGCTAAAGGTGTATCTAAGACGCGATTGGGGCCAAATTTTTCCAGTAACCCGGCGGTTGCTCGAAAAACACCACCATTAACGCCAACATCTTCGCCCAACACAATGACATCTTTATCAGCTTGCATTTCATAAGCGAGTGCCTGAGTAACTGCTTCAATTAGAGTGATTTCAGCCATGATGATTATCTCCGCCTAATTTAGCCTCCGCTATAACTTGTTCACGTTGCTCGATTAAATCGTGCGGTAATTTTGCATATAAATAATCAAACATATCGGTAAGGGAGGGCGCTGGTATGGCTAAGTATTCTTGCACCGCTTGTTCCACTTGCTGGCTGCACGCTGCTTGCCATTTCGCTTCCTCGCCCTCTGACCAATGGCCTTGTGCCGTTAAGTAATGACGCAGACGTGCAATGGGTTCTAATTCCCAGGCTTTATTTAATTCCGCTTTATCGCGATAGCGATTAGCATCATCCGCTGTTGTATGGTCATGCAAACGATAAGTGATGGCTTCTATCAAAGTAGGGCCGCCGCCTGTGCGGGCTTTTTCCAAAGCGCGTTCCACAACATAACGCATGGCAATAACATCATTACCATCGACTTGTTCACCAGCAAAACCGCCCGCAAAGGCTTTTTGTGCTAAGGTTTGGCAGTGTGTCTGCGCACTTCGTGGCACCGAAATAGCCCATTGATTGTTATTAACAACAAAAACTATAGGTAAGTTCCATGCACCGGCTAAATTAACGGACTCGTAAAAATCACCTTGTGAGGTGGCACCATCACCACAGACCATAACAGCTACGCGTGGTTGTTGCCGAATTTTGAAAGCAGTCGCAATGCCCGCCGCATGTAAAGATTGCGTACCAATGGGTACACACAGTGGAAAATCGTCTTGATTTGCCTGGAAGCAACTTCCTCGTTCATCACCGCCCCAATAAGCCAAAATTTCAGACATTTTTATTCCACGCTGAAATTGAGCGCCCGTCTCGCGGTAAGCAGGGCATAGCACATCTTCTTTTCGCATTGCATTTCCCAGGCCCACTGCAACGGCTTCTTGACCCAAACTAGAAGGGTAAGTACCCATTTTCCCTGTTCGTTGTAAAACAACGGCTTTGGCATCAAACACTCGCGTTAATACCATTCTCCGATAAAGTTCTACTAATTCTTCACAATTAGTAGCAAAGTTCGGTAATGGTTGGGTAGGTTTCCCTTGCGGGTCGAGAAATTGCGTATACTCAACGCTAAAAGTTGCTACGATCGTCATGGGGTTTACTCTTAAAAAATCTTTTTAACGAATAAAAAACTCGGCCGCAAACGGCCGAGTTTAAAATTATTAAATAAAGCCATCACAAACGGCTTGCTGCAATGGAGTCGACAATTTCGCTAGTCGGTTTTTTCTCACGCGCTGAAAGTTCAAATACTTCTAACAATTGATCAGCGATATGTAGAATATGTTCTTCAGCTTCTTCAAAAGAATTATTGTAATATTCTGCATATGCGTGAATAAGTCCACCTGCATTTATTAAATAATCCGGTGCATATAAAATATCGCGCTCGAATAAGACACGACCATGATGCATTTCACCTAATTGATTATTGGCAGAACCTGCAATGATAGAGGCTTTTAAAACAGAAATAGTTTGATCATTTAAAACACTGCCCACAGCGCAGGGGGCAAAAACATCGCAATCCACTTCATAAATTTTATCTAGCGCAACCGTTTGCACTTTAAACTCATCAACACAACGTTGTAAATTTTCTACATTTTTATCGCACATAGTGATATGTGCGCCTAATTCGCTTAATTGTTTTGCTAATAAATAGCCCACATGACCTGCGCCTTGAATAGCCACGCGCACATTATCTAGCGTATCTTTATTTAACTTAAATTTAACTGCGGCTTGAATACCTACACGCACACCCGTTGCAGTAAAAGGCGCAGGATCACCGTTGTGCTTAGATATGGTGGTTACATAAGGTGTTTGGGTGTTAATAATATCCATATCTAACATATCGGTACCGCTATCAATTGCTGTTATATAACGCCCGCCTAACTCATTCACAAAACGGCCAATCGCCTCAAAAAATGCTACCCGATCTTTAATTTGTTTTGGTTTGACAACCACTGTTTTACCACCGCCTAGCGCTAAATTACAAATGGCTGCTTTATAACTCATTCCTCGCGCTAATCGTAAAGCATCACGGGTAGCTTCTGCCATAGAATCGTATTCCATTAAACGGCAACCACCTAAAGCAGGCCCACGTTTAGTACTATGAATCGCCACTATTGCGCACAAATCAGTGGCATGATCTAATTTGATATGCAAATCACCGAACCCTAGGCTTTCAGCGTATCGTAAAAGCTCGTCGTGAAAGGTGGTATTCATAATTATATTTTCCTCTTTTTTTATTCGAAAGAAGCCTAAAATCCGGCAAAATAAAGCTGTCAATTTACTTAAACAACTTTAGCTCCTTAACCCCGCCTCAGCGTAACAGAAAAATAGCAGATGTAAATGTATCTATGAAATTTTCCGAGAAACTATTGACATTTATGAAGCAGACTGTTGTGAATATATCTTTAATTGTTAAGATGTAATAGATGGGGTGGCTCACTCACTGAGTTGCTAATCATTAATGAGGAGAATAGATGCGACGCTACAATATTTTACAGCCATTCTGGATGGCGTTTTATTCCAAATCACTTTACCAAGATATTCGTCAACACTGGGAAGGCTTTGTATTTACTTATTTGCTAATATTTATTTTAGTTTGCAATTTACCGTTAGCCTATCGCTTACACAATCACATTAATCATTTGGTACAAAATTTACAGCCCTGGATTGCTCAATTACCCACCTTTACTATTCGGAACGGGAAACTAAGTATTAATAAACCCGTACCTTATTACATTAAATATCCCGACCAAGATCAAATCTTCGCAATCATTGATACTTCTGGCACCATTACCTCTTTAGAAAAAACTGAGGCTAAAATGTTGTTTACAAGCACCCAAATAATTGTTAAACATTCTCACTCTGTTAAAACTTATAATTTAACTACTCTCAAAAATCCCAGGAACCAGCTCGCCGTTTACACGCCGCAAGCTATGAGTTCTCTAGCGCAAAAATTTAATTTATTAATCTTTCTTCTCTATCCTATTATTGTAATGCTTTATTTTTTTCAAGGTATTTTAGAAGCACTTATTTATGCATTATTAGCCAAGTTTTTTATAAAAACGGAACTGCCATACAAGCTATTATTTAGATTAGCTATTGTCGCCATTACGCCTAAACTTATTATCGCCAGCTTATTAAGCCTATTTGCTATTACGCTTCCTTATAAATGGGTTTTATTTTTTGCCTTAGGGATGGGTTATTTATTTTTTGCTATCGAAGCGAATAGGGGCGAGCAGAGCTAACCTTTGTTTTTTAGCTAGTGCAATAAAAACACAAAACCTCAACGGGCTTGGTATTGACCTTAAATAACCTTCAACTTTCTAGACTTTATGCTAGAGAAAGGTTAAATTTACTTAAAAACTTACACCCTTAGTTAAAAATGAACGAGACAGCCACACTACCCATATGGGTACTTTTACTCTTCTGCATAGCCCTTGTTGGCTTCATAACTCTTATCTATACTCGAGGTAATTGGCGTACTAGTTTATCCTTCATAGGTTTAGCAACCTTTGTTGTATTAACTATTACGGGCATAAATGCCTGGAGCGATTTCATAAAAACGCATTTTGTTGGGCAATTTGATCAATTAGGCATTCCTTTCCGCCAAGCGGGACCGGGCTGGACCTTACTGCCAACCAGTTGGCCATTATGGTTAGTTCCTACGGGTATATTTACCGTATTAGCACTAGGATTAGGCTGGTGGTTACATCAATGCTTTGCAACAACTAGCACTTCTGGCGCCTCTGAACCACCAGAGAATGTCCCTGCGGCGACTGTTTTTCCAACAACCAACCCTGTCCCTACAGCGACGACCTCTGCGATAGCGCCATTACAAAAAAGCGTAGCTCACCAACTTGAATTTGAATCTATTAAACAAGAATTAGCGGCCACCAAAGAAAAGTTGGTCACTGCTATTGAAATAGCAGAAGAACAAGTCGACAAAAATCAAGATCTAGAAATTCAACTTGCGCAATTGACGGAAGAACATGAGGAAGATATTACTGATTCCCAAGATCGCATTACTGCGCTTGAATTAGAAATTTCTGCTAAAGATTCGCAAAATGATGAACTAACCGCACTTGCTCTACAACAAGCCGAAGAACTTGCGCGCTTAAAAGATGCATTAGAAAATCAATAGGGTTCATGCACCGCATTTTAAAAAATTATTATAAATTCGCGCTTATATACCAAATCCGTTAATTGTTAATAAATATCTTACCTGGATTCAAAATCTGATTAGGATCAAAAATGGCTTTGATTTGTCGCATTATATTCAGCGTATTAGCATCAATTGCTTTACTAACAAAAGCTCGTTTTTCTATGCCGATGCCATGCTCGCCAGATAAAGTACCTTTCAATGTTAACACACAGTCAAAAACTTCAGTTAAACATTGCTCAGCATGCTGACGCTGAATTAAATCATTAGAATCAATTAATAAATTAACATGTATATTCCCATTTCCAGCATGACCAAAATTTACAATATTAATTTGATATTTTTCTGATAATTTATTTAATTGATCAATTAATAGAGAAATATTAGCAACAGGAACGACGACATCTTCATTAATTTTGCCAGGTGCTAAAATTCGCAGCGCAGGCGATAAAGCTTTACGAGCATCCCATAATTGTTTAGCTTCAGCGCTATTGTTAGCTATTTTT
>CAIUAS010000295.1 GCA_903897205.1 uncultured Gammaproteobacteria bacterium | reverse complement strand
TTATTCAGAGTCTAGTATAAAAGCTATTTTAGGTGGCAACTTTTTACGAGTTGCTGAAAAAGTTTGGAAATAATGAGGATAATATATGATTAATATTTCAGATAAAGCAAAAAAAATATATCAAGACGCTATTGTCATCGATGGTCAATTAGGCTTTGAAGCAGCAATGCCATGGGAATTTTCAAAAAAATGGGCGCTGGTCGATCGCTATGCTAAAGCAGGTTTTCATGGCTTAACCTTATCTATAGCCAATGAAGAAACAACAACTGAAAAAGCCATAGAATATTTAGCGCAAATCAGAAAATATATTTTTCAACATCCCGAAAAATATATCTTAGCGAAATCTCGGCAAGATATTTTGCGTGCAAAACAAGAAAATAAAATTGCTTTGCGTTTGATGTTTCAAGGCACCAGTGCAATAGGAAAGAATTTAAATTTACTGGATATCTATCGCGAATTAGGCGTCAGCAGTTTAGTGTTGGCATATAATATCCGCACGCCCATTGGTGATGGCGTGATTGAAGAGCATGATAGCGGACTTAGCCATTTGGGCAAAAAATTTATTGCTGAAATGAATCGACTCAATCTAATCATTGATGGTTCACATACTGGCTATCACACAACGATGCAGGCGCTTGAATTAACCACTGCACCGATGGTATTTTCACATTCTGGTGCGTACGGCATTCACCCTCACATGCGAAATATCCGAGATGAACAAATTAAAGCTATTGCTAAATCTGGCGGCGTTATTGGCATAAATGGGATAGGACTTTTATTAGGCGATGCCAATGCCAGCGTAGAAAAATATGTAGAACACATAGACTACGTTAGCAAACTGGTTGGCACACCCCATGTTGCTCTAGGTTTAGATAATCTCTATTTCAGCAATCAATTTGCAGAATTTATGGCAGACCAACACGTTAGCCACCCGCAAGCTTATGCAGAACAAGCCGGTAATGCCAATACCTGGAATTGCTTGCAGCCAGAAAATGTAATAGCCATCGTAGAATTATTAATACAGCGCAATTATTCGGAAAAAGATATTAAAGGTATTTTAGGTGAGAATATCTTGCGGTTGATGTGAGGAGAGACTACTATAAAAAACTTTTGATTTCGCTACGCGCGGGAAACCCGCACTTGCGACCCAAGAGGAGAATTCCTATTTCTCTCCTTGGGGAGCCCCTCGGGTGGTGTTAGCTATATTTACATGGTAGCAGTAAATCATTAAGTAGCGTTTTCCTTTTCGAAGCTACCGCGACTTCTTCAGGTGACTTAATCTTTTCTACACTTGAAATTTGTTTAAAACTATTTTCCATAATCGTTAATAAATTCTTATTAAGATTGTTTCCCTTCTTGAGCAAGCAGATTTGGCATCGTTTTATAAAGCTCGTCTTGTGCGAAACTAATTAATTCTGCATTCTCTGGTTGGATGTCAGCAGTAAATTTGCTAATTTCACAAAGACGCCGACAAAAAGCTAGTAAATATTTACTATTAATTTCATGTGAATAATGCACAAAACCACTTCGTAAATTGCAAAGTTCCTCCCAGTTAAAATATATATTAAGTG